>JALYGK010000129.1 GCA_030777105.1 Actinomycetota bacterium
ACGGAAGGCGTTGCTGTCGTAGTTCGCCCATGCCGTGAGCTCACTGGCACCGACCACCGTTAGCGGTACGACGAGCGAGAGAAGAACCGCTCGCCAGTTCGTTCGAAACACCAACGCCGCCACGACGAGCGCCCCGAGGGCGGCGACGCCGAGCAATTGGAACGCAAAGGGAACCACCCGGCTTCGCGCGGAATCGCCGATGTCGTCCGCGATCTGGCGAACGCTGCGGTCGCGAAGGAGCCGCGTCAGCTCCCGGATGTCGACTTCGCGAAGTGTCGCCCGGAACGAGAGCGGAGCGGCATGGGTATCCGCCCTGAGGCGGCCGAGCGGCGGCAGGACGATCTCGGTCTCGCCTCTTCCGAACGCCGCCGAAAGCTGCACATTGAATGGTCCGAGGTCCGCCCCGCGTCTCGCTCCGACGGTCACGCCAAGCCAGGTGCCGGCGAGGCCGACCGCGGCCACGGCGACCATCATCGCGGTTCGTTTACCGAGCTTCATTTGGAGTGGAGGCGACTTTAGCCAGATACCGGCGGCACCTCGGCGCTGAAAACGTTGCCGATTCCCGGCGTTAGCATGGCCGCCGGATGGATCAGCTTTCGGCCGAGGAAGTCGCGTTCCGCTCGGGAGTGACCACCGATTTCGTGAACCGTCTGGTGGAGGTAGGGATCCTCGCGCCGGGCGGCGGTGACCGGCCCTTCACCCGTGGCGACATCAACCGGACTCGGCTCGCGCATGCGTGTGAGGACGCGGGCCTCCCCCTGGAGGAGATCGCCCGTGCGGTGAGAGAAGGAAAGCTCTCGTTCGGATTTCTTGACCTTCCGCACTACGAGTGGTCCACACTCGCGCCGAAAACCGGCCGTGACATCGCGAATGAAACCGGTCTCTCGATGGAGTTCCTTCAGGCGCTCCGGCAGGCTCAGGGGTTCGCCCGGCCACCGCCGGACGAGCCGATGAGAGAGGATGAAATTTCGCTTCTTCCCGTCCTGCAGCGCGCCCTCGAGGCATCGGTTGCCGATGAGGCGGACGTCATCCGGATCCTTCGCGTGTACTCCGACGCGCTTCGACGGATCGCCGAGGCCGAGGTGCATCTGTTCCACTCGAACGTTGAGCTCCGGGCGCTTCAGTCTGGGATGACCGAGCGTCAACTGATCGAGGTCGCGTCGGTCCTATCAGCCGAATTCATCCCGCTCATCGATCAGACGATCCTCACGCTGTACCGGCGCCAGCGAGAGCGAGCATGGATCGATGATCTGGTCGGGCACATTGAACGCGCCGTGGAGGAGGCCGGGTATCAGAGGCCGTTGGTGCGGCCACCGGCGATGTGCTTCCTCGATCTTGCCGGATACACACGGCTCACCGAAGAGCTCGGCGATCGAGCGGCGGCGGATCTTGCCGCGCAGCTGGTGGCGTTCGTCGAGCGCGAGTCACTGGAACGGGGCGGGCAACCCGTGAAGTGGCTCGGCGACGGGGTGATGTTCTACTTCAAGGAGCCGCGGGCGGCCGTCGATGCCGCGCTCGAGATGGTCGCGACCTCGCCTCACGTCGGGCTGCCGCCTTCCCACGCCGGCGTCGCGGCCGGGCCGGTCATCTTCCAAGACGGCGACTATTTCGGCCGAACGGTGAACATGGCATCGCGGATCGCCGCCCGGGCCGATCCCGGTCAGGTGCTGGTCAGCGAAGACGTCGTCGACGCGGTCGAGGGTGACGGGATCCGCTTCGAGGAATTCGGTCCGGTCGAGCTGAAGGGCCTCCTGAAGCCCGTTTCGCTGTTCGAAGCCAGACGCTAGGCCGCCTCGGGGTCGCCTGGCTCGAGGGCGACCACCCCACCGCTTACGCCGGGAGGGCGGCCACGAAGCTCAGGTCGTGCAGTTCCCCGTGGACTTGTTGCAGGTAATGGTGCCGCGCTGGAACCGCGCTCGGACTCGAACCGAATCGAACTTCACCACGTCGCTCGTCGGCAGTCCGAGGGAGCTTCCATGTCCGCCGAGCTTACGGTACTTCGCCAGGACCGGTCCGTGGATCCAGTGCGCTCTTCCCACGGCGTCGTTGACGTAGATACGCCCGACCCGGAAGGCCTGGTACTGGCCGCCCTTGATCTCGCGTAGTCCGGATCGGGGGAGCCGTGGAGCACAGTTCAACGAGTCGTACTTCGTCCGCACCTTGCCGACGATGTTGCGGTTCTGGTTGATCCACACGCGCGTGCTCTTCAGGCCGAGCGCGGTCCGAAGGGTAGAGCCCGACACCGTCACGGATCCGCTCGTTCCTCCGACCGTCACCTTGACGATTGCGCCGGACACTCCTCTGGAGACGCTGGAAAACCGTCTGGCCTCGCCGATGTCCTTTCCGGTGGCCCGCTGAAGCGCGTTCCCGATCGACGCTCCAGAGAAAGAGGCTGTCCAGGTCCGGTTGGGATCGGCGTTGTAGACCCAACGGTCACAGACCCCGCGCAAGTAGGAAAGCGCCGAGCCGCCCCACACGTTCTCGACGTTTTCGGTGTGTCCGCCGGAAGAGGATGAGTACACGGCGAGGATCGGCTTTCCGTCCTTGATTACGGCCAGCCCATTCGTGGCGTCGACGGCGTCGCGCCACCGGCCGCCGCCGGTCGATCGGACCTTGTCGACCCCCACGTACACCTGGTCGCGCGTGGACGCGTACACGGCGCAGTTGCAGATGGCCCGGCGCTGTCCCGACGTAAGGATCTTGTAATAGGCGTACGTCCGGCCGGCGACCGCCTGGGCGCGAAGCGCGGCGGACGGCCACAGGCTTGGCACTTCGCCCAAACCGTACAGATATCCCTGCATGCCAACGGTGTTGACCGCCCTGAGACGCGAGCTACAGCTGCCGCACGGCCGGTAGATGTTGAACTCGATCCAGCCATGGCCGTACGTGTGGCCGGTTGACGGAAGGTACGCGCCGCTCGATCCGTACGTGGCGAACAGGTGAGAACCGCTTCCCCCGTACCCCCGGCGGCCGACGTAGGAGCCGTCCGAGCGCCGAATCCAGTACGCCCCGGAGCGAACCTGGACGGTCCACGTCGACCCGGAGGGGATTCTCGCGACCACAGACCGCGACGGTCCACCCACTCGAAGGGAAACGGAGCCGCCCGCGCCCTTAACGCCGATCCCGCCCGCGCCCTGAACGAGCCCCACGCGAATAGTCGACGGTCGAGAAGAGGGCCGGGCCACGGAGGTTCCTCTATAGAAGTGCTTCAGGATCTGCGTCCCCGACTTGCCAGCACGGGCCATTCCGTAGGCGCCCCACTGCGACATCCCGATCTGGTGCCCGTAACCGGACCCATAGAACCGGAACGTGGTGTCGGCGCGCGCAAGGCCAGCCGGCAGCGCGCCGGCAGCTATGGCCGCTGCCATAACCAGGATCAAGGCGGCGCGAGAGATGGTCGAAGCGGGAGGGCGGGGCATCCCTATAGCAATCGGCCTCCGGCGCGCGCCGCTTGATGGTCCGGGCGGAGATCGTCGTATTGAGGCGGAGCAGGCTAGAGAAGAGGCCTCAAGGCCTCCTCGATGAGCGCGGCGACCACCGGCCCCTCGAAACGCGCCCTGATCACACCGTCCCCGTCAATGACCACGGTCCAGGGTTCGGTGGTGAAGCCCCACTTCCGCCAGTACGAGGGGATGGTGCTCGGGTCCGGCTTCAGGTCCGCACCCGGCGGGAACTCCTCGACGTGGACGAAGTTCGCTCTCTTCGCCCCGATTCGCTCGAACACCAGCAGCTGTTCGTCGACGACCGGTCCGCAGATCTGGCTCTCACAGAGGAGTGGCGTGGCGAAGGTCACGACGGTCGGCTTCCCGTTCGCCAGGGCGCGGTCGAGCGAGATGTAGTGCATGGGGTCGGGTGGCTTCCGGGTGCAAATCTCCCTTGCCTCGGCCGTATTCTTTGCCACCGGCGTTCGGACCGGGATGGCCTTTGTCCCGACCTCGGCTGGCCCCTCGCCCGACGTCACGCTGAGCGTCCGGGCGCCGACCAGCCGGGAACCGTTGACGTCGGCGACCGCCGCCACCTGCCATTTGCCCGGAGCCGGGATCGACACGGGCGCGGCGTAGAACCCGGTGAGCGGGGTCCGCGGCGAGTGGTCTTCATGGTCCTGGGTGAACCGGTGGAACGTCGCGCGGAACGGACCAATGGGGCGAGCTCGGCCGTCCCGGGCGATCCACACTTCGGGCGACCCGCCGGTGAGCAGCGCACCTTGTCGGGTCACCATCCCGAACGTGAACGTTCCCTCGCCGGCGGGCAGCACCTGCTGCGCCTGGAGCAGGTCGACCCGCACGCTGTCACGCGTAAGCGCGTCAAGGCAGACGGTTCCGCCCTCGCAACGTGCCGCCGAATCGGCGCCTCCTCCGCAGGAGACGCCAACCAGCGCCAGGGAAAGAGCCGTCATCAGGACCCGACGAATCAGAGAGGAAGACACTGATTCCAGCGTATCGGGTGCACCGCGGAAACGCGGCGTAGAGTCAGCCCGAGCGATGGACCGGCGCGAAGAAGAAAAGCGAGCGGCAGCGGAGGCGGCGGCGCTCCTCGTCCAAGACGGCATGACGGTCGGGTTGGGGACCGGGAGCACCGTGGCGCACTTTCTTCCCGCGCTTGCCCAGCGGAAACTCGACATCACATGCGTGGCCACGTCGCTCGCCACGGAGGCGTCCGCGCGGTCGCTGGGGCTCGCTCTCGATCCGTTCGACTCGGTGGACCGGCTCGACGTCGTCGTCGACGGCGCGGACCAGGTCGCGCCGGACCTGTGGCTCATCAAGGGACGGGGAGGGGCCCACGTGCGGGAAAAGATCGCCGCTGCCGCGGCCGACCGCTTCGTGGTGATCGTGTCCGCCGACAAGGTGGTCGACGCCCTTGAGCCTCCGGTCCCCCTGGAGCTGCTCTCGTTCGGACTGGGGGCGACCATCCGAGCGCTCTCGGCGTTCGGTGAGGTTCGGCCGAGAGCCGGCGTCACGCCGGACGGCAACGTGCTGGCCGACCTCATTGGCGGGATCGAAGACCCACACGAGATGGCGAACGCGCTCGACGGCATCCCCGGCGTCGTGGGGCACGGCCTCTTCGCGTCCGTGTTGGTAGCCGAAGTGCTCGTTGGCCGAAGCGACGGCCACGTCGACCGCCTTACTCGCTGAACGCCACGGTGCCGTCGCCGTCTCAGATCCAGCTGCGGAACCACATGCGGACCTGCCACTCCGTTTGGGAGATCGGCTCGGCCGTGAGAACCGGGAAGAAGAAGGCGAACGCCGTGAGCGAAAGCAACACCAACACTGCCGCGACGGGTGAGACCTGCCAGCGCCACCGGCTGGTCAATCGCGTGGTCAGCGGGCCGGCGTCGCGGAGCAGATAGACGAACGCCAGCACCATGAAGGGGGTCATCGGTGCCATGTAGAAGAAGAACGTGGTTCGCTCCGCCAAGAACCATGGGAAGTATTGAATGGCGAATGCCGTGACGATGACAGC
>JALYGK010000130.1 GCA_030777105.1 Actinomycetota bacterium
GATGTGGGAGTGACCGAACACGACGAGGTCGGCGTCCGGGAATCGTCTTCGGAGTCGGCGTTCACGTCCCTCGCGCCGCCCGGAGTCGTGCAGCATGACGATCCTGGTTCCGTCGGCGTCGAGATTCACTTCCGGGAGAGCGCCCCACGCGGCCACGTCCTCGCGGTCGTTGTTGCCGAGTGCCACTTGGACCGGCGCGTAGCTTGCGAGCTCGTCCAGCACCGTGGCCGAGGTCACGTCGCCGGCGTGAAGGATGAGATCCGCCTCTTGGAGGTTCGGGAAGAGCTCCTTCGGAAGACCCATGGCGAAGTCGGGGACGTGGGTATCGGACACGACGACGATTCGCACGCGCCCACGATACGGGCGCGTGTCACGGGACGATCAGCGCCGCGCGGGCGGGGCCTCCGTCGCCGTCAAGGACCTTCAGGGGAAAACACAGGAGCGTGCACGGACCTGCGGGCGCCTCTCGGAGGTCCAACCCCTCGATGATCGCGACGCCGTTTGAGAGCAGTGTCTTGTGCACCGGGTGTCCCTCAGTGCCCTTCTCCTCGACCGAGAGGAAGTCGACTCCCACGACGCGGATGCCGCGCCCCACCACCCACTCCGCCGCTGCCACCGAGAGGCAGGCATATCGGTCGGGAAACGAAGGACGGTCCTGGTCCCAGATCCGCGAGTTCGACGTCTTGAGAAGGAGCCGGGTGGTTCCCTCGGACACGCCCAGTCTTTCGAGGTCCCGAGCGTCGATCGGTCCGTTCGCCTCGGGCAGCTCAGCGACGACGGCCTCGCCGTAGAGCTGGTCGAGCGGGACACGGTCGATTCCATCCGTGCCCTCGATGAAGTGGACGGGGGGATCGACGTGTGTCCCGGTGTGTGTCCCGATTCGAAGCTCCGACACGTTGGCCGAGTCGCCCTCCGAGATCCGCTTTCGGGGGACCACGTCGGCGGCGGGATCGCCGGGCCACGTCAGCATCTCCCTGCTGATCCCCAATGACACGTCGATCAGCCGGCTCATTGGAGCGGCGCCACCTCGAAGAAGACCTTGATGGCGCCAGCCGACCCCAGGAGCTCGAACGCCTTCTGCCATTCGTCCAATCCATGAATCGGGTGGGTGAGCAGCCGTTCCAGCCAGCCGGGGTATTCGCTCTCGGCGATGGCCATGTCCCGAACGCCGGCTTCGAAGTGTTCGCGGTTGGCGTTGACCGTCCCAAACATGACCTTGTTCCCGAGCACGAAGTCGAGGTTGATCGCGTCGGACGGTATTTTGGCCTGCCTGCTTCCACCGGTCACGCTCGAAAGCACCATCACGCCGTTCTTCGCGAGCAGGATGCACATGGCCTCCCACACCAGCGGGGAAAACCCCGTCGCCTCGAAGACCAGGTCGAACTGGCCGCGCTCCGACGCGATCTGCGGGATGGTCTTCTGCTTCGTGCTGACGTACGTTGCCCCCAGCGCTTCCACCAGTTCCGAGTTCAGGTACGGCGGCTCGTCCAGACCGGCCGTCACCACCTCCAGCCCCCTGGTCCGAAGCGCCATGGTCGCCAGCAGGCCAATGGTCCCCGCGCCGAGCACGATCACGCGCCGCGGGTCCCACACCTTCAGCCGTCGCTGAATCTCGTAGGCCTGAGCGATCCCCTTCTCGACGATGCTGGTCGGCTCTAGGAGAACGGCTACCTCTCGCAGCGAGCGCGGGATCCGTATGAGATACCGCGGCTCCTCCACGTAGTACTCAGTCAAGAAGCCGTGGACGCGGCTGATGCCATGTTCGAAGTATTCGGCGTCGGTCGTGAAGTCGGGCATATCGATCCGGTCGTAGACGCTCGTCCCGGCTCGGCGAACTCGCGCGACGACGAAGTCGCCTGACGAAAACTCAGTCACGTTCTGGCCCACCTGCTCCACCACGCCGAAGCTCTCGTGACCCAGCACCAGGTAGTCGAACCCGTCCGGCGGGGCGCCGTACTCCCCCGCGTTGATCTCCCTGTCCGTCCCGTCGAGACCGACCCGGAGGACCTTGACCAGGACGCCGCGGCCATCGGGGATGTCTTCGATGTTCGGTTCCGGGATGTCTCGCAACTCGGCGCTGTTCAGCGTGCCGGGCGTAACGGTGATGGCTTTCATCAGCTCCACTCGGAAAGCTGTTCCGTCAGATGCAGCCACACCTCGCTCATTGTTGGAAAGGACGGAACGGCGTGACGAAGGCGGTCGACGGGGACCTCACCGATGATGGCAATGGTCGCGGCGTGGACCATCTCCTGGACGTCGGGTCCCGTGAAGGTGGATCCGATGATGACCCGGCGGCCGGCATCGATCACCACCTGCGCCGTCCCCCTCACGCCGTCTCCCCTCAGGTAACCTCCCGCGACGTCGCCGATCCCGGTCTTCGCCGTTCGGATCTGCACGCCGTTTCGCCGTGCGTCGGCTTCCGTGAGGCCGACCGCGGCGACTTGTGGATCGGTGAAGGTGACTCGAGGAACGACGCCAGGGTCCGCAACGTCCGTGACATCGCGGCCGAGGATGACATCGCCCGCGAGCTTCCCCTGGTACTTGCCCATGTGCGTGAGCAACGAGAGACCGCTGCAATCCCCGACGGCGTAGAGCCAGGCGTCATCCACACCCTTGACCCGGAGCCGTTCGTCGACTTCGAGGTACTTGCCAGTCATATCGGCCAAGCCGACCGTATCCAGTCCAATGTCCGTCGTGTGTGGTCGCCGGCCCACCGCAACCAGGATCTCCTCGCCCGTGAGTTCGCGGCCGTCGTCGAGTACAGCCGTGATCGGGCCGTCCGGGCGCTCGCGGCGAGCCTCTGTCATCTTCGCACCCGTGATCACCGTGATGCCCTCGGCCTCGAACGCCGCTTGGAGCTCCTCGCCGGCGAACGGCTCTTCGCGGGGCAGAAGCCGAGGATCCGACTGGATGACCGTGACCTCCTCGGCGCCGAGACGTTTGTACGCCTGAGTCATCTCGACGCCGACGGCTCCGCCGCCCAGAACGAGAAACGTCCTCGGCAGCTCCTTTACCGACGTGGCGTCCCGGTTGTCCCAGGGGTTCGCTTCCGCGAGACCCTCGATGGGCGGGATGGCGGGGGTGCTGCCACACGCCACGACGACGGCTCGGCGAGCCGTCAGCCGCCGCTTCCCCTCGCCGTTCGGGCGCTCCACTTCGACGGTTCGCTCTCCCGCCAGCCGGCCGTGCCCACGGACCAGGTCGATCCCTTCGTCATCCAGCCATTTCAACGCGCCATGGTCGTTCCAGTCGCTGGTCATGTAGTTCCGCCACTCCAGAGCGGCCTGCACGTCGATCGTGCCGGTGACGGCGGGCGCCGACCCGGGGACCCGGCGAGCTGCCGCAAGAGCATCCCCGGGTCGAAGCAGTGACTTGCTGGGGACACAGGCGTAGTAGGAGCACTCTCCACCGACCAGCCGCTCCTCCACGATCGCCACGCTGAGTCCTCCTTCCGCGCAGCGGCCGGCCGCGTTTTCGCCCGGAGGGCCCGCTCCGATCACGATGACGTCGTACTCGTCGGTCATCGCGCTCTCCCCACACGCCGCAACAACGGGGTAACGTCACCCATGGCTACGTGACTGTAGCGGGAGGCGGCGAACAGCGGGGGGCGGAGATGGTCGGAGACACGATCAGCATCCTGGACGGCAGCACGTTCGTCGTCAGCGACCGAAGCGGTGACATCGATGCGAGCCCCGACCAGCCGCATGGGTTGTTCTTCCGCGACACGCGGTTCCTGTCCCGGTGGATCCTCCGGCTCGAGGGTCGGCCGCTCGAAGTGCTGTCGACCGATGACATCGAGTACTTTTCGGCTCAGTTCTTCCTCTATCCGCCGACGGGGACCATCTACAGGAACCCGGAGCTCTCGCTCATCCGCCAGCGAGCCGTTGGTGACGGCGTCCACGAAGACGTCATCGTGGCGAACCACTCGTCTGAACCACTAAGAGTCGCCGTTCGGATCGACGCGGCCGCGGACTTCGCGGATCTGTTCGAGGTGAAGGATGCGCTGGCGAAACAGGGCGAGCTGTATCAGGAGGTTCGAAACGGCGCCCTGGTCCTGGGCTATCGGCGCGACGATTTCGTCCGCGAAACCGTGATCACCAGCTCGGAGGCGAAAGCTGACGGGGAGGGGATGACGTTCGACATCGAGGTCGCTCCCCATGCGGAGTGGCAGACGTGCATCGACATCGTTCCGCACTCCGACCGCGTCGCTCGACCCAAGCATGGTCATGGTTCGCTGACCCACGCCGCGCCGAACATGAAGTGGAGCCTGGAGGAATGGATCGCGACGGCGCCCGAGCTGGAGACGAGCTGGGACAAGCTCGGACACATCTACTGGCGAAGCCTGGTCGACCTCGCGGCGCTTCGGTTCTACTCGGACCTGCTTCCCGAGGCGTCCGTCCCGGCCGCCGGCCTCCCTTGGTTCATGGCGCTGTTCGGGCGCGACAGCCTCATGACCAGCTACCAGGCCCTACCGTTCACTCCCGAGCTGGCCGAAGCGTCGCTTCGAGTCCTGGCGTCGCGACAGGGAAAGAAGGTCGACCCGTTCCGCGACGAGGAACCCGGGAAGATCCTCCACGAGCTGCGGGTCGGTGAACTGACCCATTTTGGACAGCGCCCCCACTCGCCGTACTACGGAACCGCAGACGCCACGCCGCTGTGGCTGATTCTGCTGGACGAGACGGAGCGGTGGACGGGGAATGCCGATCTGGTCCGCGACCTCGAGCCAAACGCGCGCGCCGCGCTGGCGTGGATCGATGAGCACGGCGACCGCGACGGCGACGGGTACGTCGAGTACCAGGCGGGCGCCGATGAAACCGGCCTGGAAAACCAGTGCTGGAAGGACTCGTGGAATTCGATCCTCTTCGCCGACGGGTCGAACTCGAAGCTGCCCCGAGCGACATGCGAGATCCAGGGCTACGTGTACGACGCCAAGGTCCGCTGTGCCCGCATGGCGAGAGAGATCTGGAACGACCACGAGCTTGCGGACCGCCTCGAGGGAGAGGCCGGCGAGCTGAAACAAAGGTTCAACCGCGACTTCTGGGTTCCCGAGCGCGAGTTCTTCGCCATTGCGCTTGATGGAGACAAGCGGAAGGTGGACAGCATCACGTCGAACATGGGTCACTTGCTGTGGAGTGGAATTGTCGACGACGACAAGGCGGATGCTGTGGTCGGACATTTGATGAGCGAACGCATGTTTTCCGGGTGGGGAATTCGGACCATGGCCAAAGGCGAGGGCGGCTATAACCCGATCGAGTACCACAACGGGACAGTGTGGCCGCACGACAACTCGTTCATCGCGGCTGGCCTCCGAAGGTATGGCCACGCCGAAGACGCTGCGAGGATCGCCTTCGCGCTGCTGGAAGCTTCCACCTACTTCGACTGGAGGTTGCCTGAGGTCTTCGCCGGCTACCCGCGCAACCTCACGCAGTTCCCCGTGGAGTATCCGACGGCGTCGAGCCCCCAGGCGTGGGCGACCGGCACGCCGCTGCTCCTCATGACGGTGATGCTCGGGATGGAGCCGGCGCCGGACCGGCTCATCACGGATCCGGCGTTGCCGCCCGAGATCAGCGAGCTGTCACTCCGGCGTGTGAAGGGCCGATGGCCCGACGCCGACGCCATCGGGAAGCAGGCCGTTCTCCGGGGGACCACCCGACCCTGAACGGCCCGGCTGAGCTCTTCCGGCGTTATTCGCTGGCCTTCGCCCGCGCCTTGACGATGCTTCGAATTGTGAGCAAGGCAACGATGGCGACGACCTGGCCTCCGAGAATGATTCTGTTTACATCAACCGCGGGACGCCAGGTCATCTGGTCTCCCTTGATCACGAACGCTCCAATCGGCCGGGCGCTGAGACCGAACCCGGTTCCGGATCCCTTTTGGGCGCCGCGTTCATCTTCTCCGGTTCCGCCTCCGGCTCCGCCCTGAACCTTTGCGACGGGAATGACAGTTGCCCCGTTCTTCTCGTAGGGCTCGCCGAACACGCGCTTCACGGTAAGCGCGTCCTTCACCTGGGTCATGACGGTTTCCACGTCCACGGTCCCCTCCCTTCCGTTTCTGTGCCTTCCTCCCCTCACTCGCCTGAGAGGACGGCCGGTCAAAGCACCATAGATGGATCGCGGTGGAGCCATGGCGAGCGACCCTGATGCGCTAGGTCTTGTGCAAGTCGGCTAGCATCGGGAACGGGGATGTAGCTCAGTGGTAGAGCACCTGGTTTGCAACCAGCCCCGCCGCAGCGCTGTGGCGACGAGCGCTTTCACCCGTCAGCTGCGAGCGAAACCGCGATAGTTATGTGCTATGAGCTGCTCGAGCTGTCCCTCTGTCGGGAAGCCTGATCCGTAGTCACTCGGGCGTGACGGCCTGCAGCTAGATCGCGTTTCCGCACGATAACGCCAACCGGTCTCCTCCGTCTCGTACCCTGGTCGCCATGGGGCTTACCGACACCTCAGACCGCCGGATTAGAGCGGGAGCCCCCGGGCGCCGCCCGGCTGAGCTCTTCGAACTGCCGATGGCCTTCAGC
>JALYGK010000131.1 GCA_030777105.1 Actinomycetota bacterium
TGCCGGCCGAGAAGCGAACTGCGCTGGGCATCCAATCCATCGATGAGCGGAAGGAATACGCGCAGGCGGTAACGAACGGCGACCACCCTGCCGAGGATGGGGACGCGCCGGATGAGGCAGCCAAGACCGTTCTCGTAGCGGGGTTGGGCCCGCCGGCCGTCGAGCGACCCGAAGCTCGAGTACTGGATGCGCCGCTGTGCTACTCGTGCGGGGCCAGGATGCAACCGGCCGGGTCGTGCTACGTGTGCACGGGGTGCGGGTCGACCAGCGGCTGTTCGTAGACGGCACGTCTCACTGGAGGAGGCGGCACCCGGGCCGCGCCACCACGAAGTGAAGCTGCCCTTTCAGAGGCTGACCGGTGACGCTTCGCTCCCGTCGTACGCGCGGGCTGGCGACGCCGCACTCGACTTGGCGGCTGCGGCGGACGTGGAGGTCGCGCCGGGGGAACGAGCGCTGATCCCCACCGGCGTCGCCGTGGCCATCCCGGAGGGCTTCGGGGGCCTGGTGTTGCCTCGGTCGGGGCTAGCGTCGCGCCAGGGCCTCACGTTGTCGAACTCGCCCGGCCTGATCGATTCGGGTTACCGGGGAGAGGTGACCTGCGCCGTGGTGAACCTCGATCCCAGGACTCCGGTGACGATCAAGAAAGGCGACCGCATCGCGCAGCTTTTGATCGTGCCGATCGCGGTGGTCGAGCCGGCGTGGTCGGAGGAGCTACCCTCGTCGGAACGGGGGAGTGGCGGCTTCGGGTCCACCGGTAGGTAGCCTGAACCCGTTGGTAGAATGCCTGTCACGCGGACGTGGCTCAGTTGGTAGAGCACCACCTTGCCAAGGTGGGGGTCGCGGGTTCGAATCCCGTCGTCCGCTCCAAGCGAAAGCGCAGCTCAAAGGCGCTTTTCGCGCTTCCGGGAACCGCCTAGACAAAGGTGGCCACGGCGTACCACTGGAACGCCTGGTCGCTCTCCCCGCCGCTCATGACGACGCCCACGACCATCTCGACGGCCGCTGCGGCCGCGGAGGTCCCGGCTCGGAGATGACGCGAGAGTCGGCACAGCGCTTCGTGTCGAAGATGAGGGTCGCGGTCTCGCCGCCCTCCGGTCCGGCCTTCACGACCAGGGGCCAGAAGTCGGCCGGCACGTGAGGCGCCACGGCCGCGTACGAGGTCGGCACCAGAACGACGGCGGTGTGGCAGAAACCCGTCTCCCAGGTCACGGAGCCATCTCCGAACCCGGATTACGCCTCGCTCCCATCGCCGGATCCCACGAGGTCCGCTCCGGCGGAGACCGGGCCGGTGGACGCGAGGACGGGGACGAGCCCGAGCAGGGCGATCTTCCATCCGGCAGCGGTCCGTTCCTGCGTCATGCGTCTCCTTCCTGAGCGCAGGGACCTGCCTGGATCATGGGGTCGTGAGCCAGTAGCACCCGGGTGGTTCCGTCAGGACCCGGGGATCGAACAACGCGCACGAGGCCTGTCCCAGGATTTTCCCCGGATCCCCCGTCCCCGAGGCGGGCGGGTCGTCGCAGGAAGGCAGGGTGACGGGGTCCGAGGTGATCGGCCCCGGTCCCCTGTTGCTGGCCCAGCAGTTGCCGTCGCCCTCCTCGTCCCACCAGAAGTCCTCGCCGTTCGGAAGCACCGCTCCCGTGGGGGAAAGGCCCATGACGTTCCCGACGAACTTGTTGCCGTTCGAGGTGTCCCGTAGGTTGCGGGGGTCGAGCTCGAGGCGGAGCGGCGCCGGGAGCCAGAAGAGACGGACGCCGCTCCGGTGGTTATCGTAGATCAGGTTGTCCCTGATCACGTTGTCATTGCCGCCCGCGATCTGGATCCCCGTCCCGACCGGCGCCGCCCAGTACGGGCAGGCGATGTACGGGTCGCGGTCCGACCACGGCTTGGAGCACTCGACGTCGTGGGCGTCGTCGAAAACGTTCAGGTTGTTCGAAAAGAACTCGTTGCCCTCGAAGCGGGCGCAGTCCTGCGGCATGCCGGGGTGCGCGGAAGCGACCGAGTCGGTGGACAGCCCGGTGGCGTTGTGATGGAACCGGCTCTTGTGCACCCACACGGCGTTCGCGCCGGTGCCCGAGTAGCCGTAGGTGTTCCCGTATGACTCCACCTCGCGCATCTCGATCGAGGGCGGTCCGCAGTCGCCGTCGAGGGTATGGCTGTCGGCGGTCGAGCCCGGGTAGAGGCCCGCGTGTCCGTTGTTGTAGGTCACGACGCGGTTGTAGAGCCCGTTGTCGGTGGTGAACGTGAGCACGCCGTAGTTCTCGTTGTACCGGGCGACCACGTCCTCGATCCGGAACCCGCTCGTCTCGATCACGTTCACGCCGTTGAACTTCGCGAACTGGACCGTGAAGTTCCCGAGGTAGACCCCGTGCGCTCGGTCGACGTGGACGATGTCGTATTTCGCGTCGCTCTCCCGGCTGCCCTCGATGATCACGTCCTCGGGGTCGTCCCCCGTGCCCTCGATCTGCAGGAAGCACCTGTCGCAGGCGCCGTCGCCGTCGGGGTCGTCGACGACTGAGACCAGGTTGCGGGCGTTCGGGCAGCGCCGCTGGTACTCGTAGGTGGCGACCCGGTACTTCTCGGGCGCCTCCTTGCGGGCGTCGCCGTGCGTGGTCGTCGTATAGAGCGCCGCGCACTCGGCCGTCTCCGACGTGGCACGGCTCTCGGGCTCCTCGTACCTCCCGGGCACGATCAGGATCCGGTCGTGGCTGGTGGCCGCGTCGACCGCGTCCTGGATCGAGTCGAACTCGCAGCGGGCCAGCAGCGAGATGCTGCGGCCGCGGGCTGCCCCGTGCACCCGCTCCCGGATCCAGCGCTCGGACTCCGGCTGGCAGGCGATTAGCTCGTCGCCGCCACGCGTCCGATACTCGGGGACGGCGATCTCCACCGTCGGGAAGGTCGTCTTCCTCTCCGGGTGCGCATCGGCACGGTCCGCGGACAGGAGAAGCACTCCCCCGAGCATCGCCAGGCCCAGGAGGACCCGGCGTGTGATCGAGACCAGATGGACGCCGGGTGCGGACATGGGCCTCTCCTTCTCGTTCGGCGCGAAGGGGGATGCCGACGGCGCTCTGTAGGGATCATCCTCCTCTATTCGCGAAAACTTCATTCCGAACCCCTCTCAGCCGCGAAACCGCGGAGCATTCACCTTTTCCCTGGGCGGCCATAGTCGCTTCCGAGCGCAAGAATTCCGCAAGAATGCTTATCCGGAGGTGCGCCGCATGCCGCGATTTGTCGACCGAGATGAGGTCCAGCGCCTAGTCCGCGGGGGCGCTCAGCTCGTAGAGGTGCTCCCACGCGACGAATATGAAGAGGAGCACCACGTCGCGTGAGGCGGGCCACGCCCGGCGTCGGCATCGGTCCCCCCGCCGTCCAGAGGGGGAGGCCGCTTCTACCGGAGAGCGCCGAATACCCCGCGGAACTCGATCGCGAGATCGGCCGCGCCATCGCCGTCCAGACGAGGTTTACACCTCGCGCTGCAGATCTTTGAGGCCGTTCCAGACGAGGTTCACGAGGGTCGACGCGACCACGGTGCGGCTGGGCTTGCGGCTGTCGAGCCACCACTGCCCCGTAAGGGCGACCATCCCGACCAGGGCCCTCGCAAGTACGGGGGCCATCTTCCGGTCGTAGCCGTGCCGCTTGAGCTGCCGCGCGAACACGGTTTCAACGTTCGTGGCTACGTCGGCGATGACACTCGGCAGTGAGCCACCGCCGGATCCGCCCGGCGCGTCCTGGATCAGGACGCGGAAGGCGTCCTCCTCCTTCTCGACGAACCGGAGGAAGGCGTCTGCTGCGCGGCGGACCTGCTCCCGCGGGTGGTCCTCTTCCAGCGCCTCGAGGAGCCTGTCCATCAGATCCTGGACGGCGCGGTCGACGATCACGGCGTGAAGTCCCTCCTTGCCGCCGAAGTGCTCGTAGACCAGTGGCTTGCTGACCTTCGCCCGCTCCGCGATCTCCTCGATGGCGGTCGCCTCGTAGCCCCGTTGGGCGAACACCTGCCGCCCGACCGCGATGAGCTGCTCGCGGCGCTCCTGCCCCGTCATCCGGGTCCGCGTGTGCGCCTCGGCCACCGGAAGCCGGACCACCTCACCTCCGCCCATGGGACTCCCCTTGACGGATCCGCCTGGCCTCGCGCTGCTCCCGCGTCGGCACCTTTACCTCGCGGACCAACCGGAGCGCCCGCATCGCCGCGATGACGTACCAGCCGAGATCCACCTGCCAGGGCCGCAGCCCAAGCCGCGCCGACCAGGGGAAGGCGTGGTGGTTGTTGTGCCAAGACTCGCCGAGACTGATGGCAGCCATGGGCCAGACATTCCGGCTTTCGTCGCGGGCCCGGTAGGCCTCCTTGCCGTAGAAGTGGCAGATCGAGTTGATGCTCCACGTCACGTGCTGAAGGAGGAACACGCGAACCAGCGATGCCCAGAGGAAGGCGCTCCACGCCCCGCCGAGTCTCCCGGTAACTGCCCATCCGATCAGCGCCGGCAGGAGGAACGTCGCCGCCGTGAGCCATGGGAACGCACGGTCGACCCACCGGATCGGTGCATCGGCCACGAGGTCCGGCGTCCACTCGTTCGGGTCGGAGCGATCGGGGTCCAGGAACCAGCCCACGTGGGCATGCCACAGGCCGAGAGCCACGCCCTTTAGGCCCGCGGCTCGTGCGAGATGCGGGGAGTGCGGGTCGCCGTACCGGTCGGCGAAGGCGTGGTGACGGCGATGGGTTGCGCACCACCCGATCACCGATCCCTCGACGGCCATGGACCCCGCGACGGCGAGGGCTAGTCGGACCGACCCGGCGGCGCGGAAGCTCCGGTGCGTGAACAGTCGGTGGAAACCGATGGTGATACCTAGGCCGGTGAACGCGTAGAAGCCGATCAGCAACGCGAGATCCAGGCCGGAGATCCCCGTGCCCCATAGCTTCCAGACCGCGACGGCGACGCCTGCGAGCGGGGCCACGGTGAAGAGCAACGTCATCCTTCGCTGGAAACGCAGCTCGCGGTTGGACAGGCGGACCACGCCGCGGACCGGCGGTTCTGGAGAGTGCGTAGTGGCGGATGGCGCGGTGATGGTCTGGGTCATGACGGGGTCCTCCAGCACTCAGGCGCTCGAAAGTTACGGTACCGTAAGCTACGCCCGCGTAAGTTATGTGTCAAGCTGCCGAAAGGAGATGAGGGTGGCGATTCAGACGAAGCAGCCCACTAGCAAAGGGTCCGCCGACACGTTCACCGGAGACGTCTGGATAGTCGCAAGGGGAGAAGAGCCGTCCCGCATACGCGTCGGCATCGTGCTGTTCGCCCCGGGCGCACGCAACGCCTGGCATGCACACGCGGTTGGACAAACCTTGCACGTCACCGAGGGGCGCGGCCGGGTACAGGCCCGTGGTGGTGACATCATTGAGATACGGCCGGGGGACACGATTTACACCCCTCCGGGCGAATGGCACTGGCACGGAGCAGCACCCGACCATTTCATGACCCACATCGCGATGTGGGAAGCGCCCACGGATGGTCGGGAGTCGGAGTGGGGAGAACACGTCAGCGACGCCGAATATGTGGGCGACAAAGAGCGTTAGGTAACGCAGACGACGGAGAGAGGAGATTGAGATGCAAGTGAAGGAGCTCGGCCACATCGTGTTGTACGTTCGCGACGTCGAGCGTTCGAGGCGCTTCTATCGAGACGTACTCGGGTGGAACGAGATCGTTGGGATCCCCGGTCAGATGGCCATGTTCACGTCAGGCCGGACGCATCACGAGCTGCTGCTGATCGAAGTCGGCCCAGATGCGCAGCCCATACCGCAGGGTCGCCGAGTCGGCATGTACCACTTCGGCCTCAAGATTGGCGAAAGTGATGACGATCTCCGCAGCGCGCTGCGCGACCTGGTCGACGCGGGAGTGAATGTCCTCGGCACGGCTGACCACCACGTGTCGCACAGCATCTACATCACCGACCCTGACGGGAACGAGATCGAGCTGTATATCGACGTGCAGCCAGAGATTTGGCGCGAGGATCCCAAGGCCGTGATGGCGCCGACTCGGGCGCTCAGACTCTAAAGAGCTGACCGGAAGGGTTCTCGAGCTTCGCGCGGCTACACTTTTCTTGCTGGACTCGTCCCGGCGGGGTGGCCGAGTGGTTAGGCAGAGGTCTGCAAAACCTCGTACACCGGTTCAATTCCGGTCCCCGCCTCCACCCAACTGAACATCCCGAGCGCGCTTGACCGCTGTTTGGGGGGCGCGATAGAACGTCGCGACCGTCCGCCCCCAGTGAGGAACACCCTATGAAGCGACGACTCCGGACTTCGCTCGTCGGCACCGTGGTCGGCTCGCTGGTCGCCCTGGGGACCGCACCAGCCACAGGGACGCTGTTCCAGGTGGGAACCACCCCGTCCGTGACCGAGCTCTCGTCTTCGGCGAACCCCTCGGTAATCGGGCAGGCCGTGACCTACAAGGCCAGGGTGGCCGACGACCCCGCCGACGGCGCTGCCGGGCTCGGCATCCCGACCGGGACCGTCGACTTCTCGGAGGGCGACGCCGTGGTCTGTGAGGACGTCCTCCTGGATGCCGCCGGAGAGGGAACGTGCAGCATCACGTATCGGTCCGCAGGTGGCCGCCGGATAAAAGCGACGTACTCTGGCGACCCGAATTTCGCTGCAAGCGAGTCACCCGTACTCAGGCAGACCGTGAACAGAGTGAAGACGTCAACCACCCTTTCGTCCTCCGATGGCGACAACAGGACGGTAAGCGGCCAAGCCGTGACCTACCC
>JALYGK010000132.1 GCA_030777105.1 Actinomycetota bacterium
ATCGTGGCCCGATGGCGAAGACCCGTATGAGCTGGTCCGGGCGCTTGTGGGCGGAGGACATTCGTACGGCGCGAGCGACCGGATGTGGGCGGCGCATCTCCTTCAGCTCCAGGAAATGCTCGCCGACGCGAAGTTCGTCCCGTCCTCCACGGTCCTGGCGGCCCTGCGGGAGCGGAAAGACGAAGGAGAGATCGAGCTGCTCCGGCGGGCCGGACAGAGCGCGGACGAAACCTTCGGCCGGATCTGCGCCGAGGGTCTGGAGGGCCGATCCGAGCGAGAGATTGCTCGCTCGCTGGAGGAACTACTCCTCGCCACCGGAACCGACGCAGCCGCGTTCACCATCGTCGGGTCGGGTCCGAACTCGGCATCGCCGCACCACGAAGCGGCGGAACGGAAGATCCAGGCCACAGACACGATCGTTCTCGACTTCGGCGGGCGGGTGGGCGGATATTGCTCGGACATCACGCGGACGGTCGTGGTGGGGGAACGACCCGGAGAGGTCGAAGAGATCCACGGCATCGTCCGAGAGGCGCAGGAAACGGCGTTTCGCACTGCGGGGCCGGGAGTTCCAGCTCAAGAAGTCGATCGCGCCGCGCGAAGCGTCATCGAACAGGCCGGCTACGGCGATGCGTTCGTTCACCGCACCGGCCACGGCATCGGGCTGGAGGAACACGAGGCTCCGTACATCGTCTCCGGGAACGACGAAGTCCTGGAGCCCGGAATGTGCTTTTCGATCGAGCCCGGGATCTACCTGGAAGGACGAGTCGGAGTGCGGATCGAGGACATCGTGGCCATCACGGAGGATGGTCCGGTCCGGCTGAACCAGGCACCGCGAGACCTGGCTGTCGTCAATTGACGGAATCCGCTCAGGTAGGCGTCCATCCGAAACAGGTATCCTTAGCGCAGTAACCTACGCCGCGGTAGGTTAGCTACTCCAGATCCCTGAGGAGGTCAAGACCGGTGCCTGTCCTCAACATTCCAGACGAGCTGCTCGAGCTTCGGACGTCCCTGACGCAATTCGTCGACCGTGAAATTCGGCCGATGGAGGAGGCCCATCGCCAGGAGATCCAGGAAACCGGGACGTATGAGGCCATGAAGGACGAGCGGATGAAGGTCCGCAAGCGTTCCGCCGAACTTGGCTTCTGGGCGGTTCACATGCCGGAGGAGGTCGGCGGGGGAGGGCTCTCGTACCTGGGGCAGGTCCTGCTCCACGAAGAGGCCAGCAGGCAAGCTCTAATTCTGTCGCAGTTCGAATCCATCTTTCCGGTGGTTACCGGTCCGACACCCGTGTACCTCGACTGCACGGAGGGTCAGCGGGAGAAGTATCTCTTTCCGCTCATGGCCGCCGACAAGGTCACCTGCTTCGCCCTGACCGAACCGGGCGCCGGTTCGGATGCCACGCGGATCAAGACGCGTGCGGAGCGAAAGAACGGCGGCTGGATTCTCAACGGCCGCAAGCACTTCATCACCGGAGGGGAATCCGCCGATTTCGCATTGGTGTTCGCCGTGACGGATCCAGAGAAGCGCGCCCAGGGCGGCATCACCGCCTTTCTGGTCGACGCCGACTCGCCCGGGTATTCGGTGACCCGAATCCAGCGGACAATGTCCCCGTATCAGAACCCCGTTGAGCTGACGTTCGAGAACGTCGAGCTCTCGGACGACCAAGTGCTCGGGCAGGTCGGGTTCGGGTTCTATTCAGCGGTGAAGGGCATCAACGGCGCGCGACTGCAGATCGCGGCCAACGCGCTCGGAACGGCCCAGAACCTCCTGGACCGGTCGCTCGAGTACGCCAAAGAACGTGTCGCCTTCGAGACGCCCATTGGCAAGAACCAGTACGTCCAGGGTCTCCTGGTCGACTCCTACGCCGAGCTGGAGCAGGCCAGGCTGCTCGTGTACTCGTGCGCCCAGGAGATCGACGAGGGAGCCGACGGACGGCGGCAGGCAGCGCTGGCCAAGCTGGTGGCGACGGAGATGGTCGGGCGTGTCGCCGACCGCGCCATCCAGGTCCACGGCGGCCAGGGATTCATGACGGAGCTGGGCCTGGAGATGTGGTACCGCGACGTTCGCGCCATGCGCCTCTACGAAGGGACCAGCGAGATCCTTCGAACGAACGTGGCGAAGACGCTGGGGCTGTAGACACGACCCGCTGCCGAGCGGCTACGTGGCCGGCTCGCTCAACTCGAACGTGTTCCCTTCACTGTCTTTGAACCAGGCGGACTTCCCCATGCCCGGGATCTCCAGAAGCCCGTTCACGGTCTTCATTTCGCCGAAGTCGTATTCCTCGAATCCGACTCCTCTGCCCCGCAGATCCTCCATAACGGACTCGATCCCCTTTACCGTCCACCCGGCCTGGGTATTCTGCGCCGTCCCGGCCGAACCGGTCTGATAGACCAGCAGCCACGTCCCGGGGGCGAACTCGTACCAGAGGTTGCCCATCTCTTCTCTCTTGGGGCTGAGTCCAAGTTTGTCCCGATACCACGCCCTGGCTCGCTCGATGTCGGACGCCGCCACGGTCGCGTGAATGGGAAATCGCTCCAGCATTTTGCTTTTCTCCCCGTGACCTCGACCGATTATGTCCTCCGTGGGCGGACCTTGGTTCCTTCAGCAGTGTCCATGACCTCCAGGCCCATGGCCGTGAGTCGGTCCCTGATGCGATCGCTGGCGGCGAAGTCCTTCACCTTGCGCGCGTCGTCGCGCTGACGCAGTAGATCCAGTACCTCCGGGGTCGGCGTCCACTGATCCCTGGCCAGCCGTTCGAAGTCGAGGCCGAGCACCTGGTCCCACGACGTCAGGAGCGCGCGCTTCTCGGGATCGGGCAACGAACCGGAACTGAGTGCGGTACCCAGCACCTTCATCGCCTGTGGCATGTCGAGGTCGTCGGCCACGGCGTCTCGAAACCGCCTGTCGAAGTCCGCCCCTTCCGCGGAGAAGCCGTCTGATCCTGCCTCCTCCCACTCGACGAACCGCTGACGGATCCGAGTCAGCCGGCTGTTGGCGCCCTCCAAGGCGTTCCACGTGAAGTCCATCTCGCTCCGGTACCGAGTCTCGAAGCACAGGAGACGAAAGGCCAGCGGGTCGATCCCGTGTTCGGCCAGCTCCGTAACGCGGGTGACGTTCTTTGCCGACTTCGCCATCTTCTGCTTTTCCATTTGGAGGAACCCGCCATGCACCCAAATCGTTACGACGGGATGGCCCATGGCGCACTCGGACTGAGCGATCTCGTCTTCATGATGGGGGAACTTGAGATCGTTGCCGCCGGTATGAATGTCGAATCGGTCGCCCAGGTACTTCATCGACATGGCCGAGCACTCGATGTGCCAGCCGGGAAACCCTTCGCCCCAGGGACTCGGCCACTTCATCAGCCGCCCGGGGCCGGCCTTCTTCCACAGTGCGAAGTCGGCGTGGTGTCGTTTGTTCGGGTCGATCTCCAGGTCCTGCCGGTGGCCGGCTCGAAGCGCATCGAGCGTGTTCCCCGACAGCGCCCCGTATGAGGGAAACGACTGGACGTCGAAATAGACGTTCCCTTCGACCTCGTAGGCGCATCCGCGTTCCAAAAGACGCTCAATGAGGTCCAGCATCTCGGCGATGTGGTCCGTCGCCTTCGGATATTCGTCGGCTCGCTGTATCTCCAAAGCGTCCGCGTCCTCCAGAAACGCTTGGGTGTACTTCTCGGCGATTTCCAGAGGCGGGAGCCCCTCGTCCTCGACCGCGACGTCCATCTTGTCTCGGCCGCGGTCGGTCTGATCGTCGGTCATGTGGCCAACGTCGGTGATGTTCATGATCCAGTGGACGTCGTGACCCTCGAACCGAAGCACGCGACGGATAACGTCGCCGAGCATGAACGTGCGGAAGTTCCCGAGGTGCGCGTAGCGGTAAACCGTCGGGCCGCAGCTGTACATTCGGACGGTCCGGCCGTCCGCCGGCTTCACCTCTTCGACCTGCCGGGACAGAGAGTTGTAGAGGCGCATTGCGAAGGAAGCATAATGGCCGCTCTTCGCACTCCGGCCGAGCCGCGTGGCCCGTGCGGTAGCCTTCCTCCCCGTGGACCGGGATTTCGGCCTCACCGATGACCAGCGCGAGATCGCCGGCGCGGTACGCGAGTTCGTTGCGCGCCGCGCCGGGCCCGCAGCGCCCGATTACGAACAGAAGGAGCAATTTCCGCGCGACCTGTTTCGCCAGCTCGGTGAGATGGGGCTGGCCGGGATTCCGTACGAGGAGCAGTACGGCGGCGGCGGCCAGCCTTTCCTGACCTATCTGGTCGTGCTGGAAGAGATCGCAACCGGGTTTCTGTCGCTCGCGATCGGGGTTTCCGTTCATCACCTGGCCGCGTTCGGCGTTCACAACTTCGGGTCGGAGGATCTCAAGGCGCGGTACTTGCCTCGCCTTTTCTCGGGTGAGTGGCTCGGCGCCTACGCGTTGTCGGAGGCGGCCAGCGGTTCGGATGCAGCTTCACTCAGGACCCGGGCCGAGCGGCCCGGGGACGGACGGTACCGCCTCACCGGGAGCAAGCGGTTCATTTCCCACGGCGGCGAGGCCGATTTTTACCTCGTGATGGCGAGGACCGGCGAAGAGGGGCCACGCGGCATCTCGGCTTTCGCGGTGGAGCAGGGCTGGGAGGGGTTCGACTTCGGAAAGCTCGAAGAGAAGATGGGGTGGAGCGCGTCCCCCATGCGGGAGCTGCTGTTCGAGGGCTGTGAAGTCCCGCCGGAGAACCTGGTGGGGGAGGAGGGCCAGGGCTTCGTCATCGCGCTCGCCGCGCTCGACTCGGGGCGGCTCGGCATCGCCGCCTGTTCCGTCGGACTGGCGCAGGGGGCGTTCGATGCGGCGGTCCAGTTCGCGCGCGAGCGAACGCAGTTCGGGCGGGCGGTGATCGAGTTCCAGGGCCTCCAGTTCATGCTGGCGGACATGGCGACGCAGATCGAAGCGAGCCGGCGCCTGTACCGAGAGGCTGGGCGGCTCCGGGACGCGGGCGAGCCGTACACCATCGCCGCGTCCATGGCGAAGGTCTTCGGCTCGGACACCGCCATGCGCGTGACCACCGACGCGGTTCAGATCCACGGCGGCTACGGGTACATGCGCGAGTATCCTGTTGAGCGCTACATGCGCGAGGCGAAGGCCTTGCAGATCGTCGAGGGCACCAACCAGATTCAGCGAATGCTGATCGGGAGACATCTGGCCGAATAGGAGGAAGACGTGTTTCGAGCGAAGGCGGTTTCAGTTGTTCTGGCTGCAGGACTGTTCCTTGGAGCATGCGGTGGGGACGGTGGCGGCACCGACGCCGCTCAGTCGTACGCGTCGAGCGTTTGCACCGCGTTCAGCAATTGGGTCCAGAACATCCAGGAGCGGAACCAGACACTGACGGCGTCGCTCAATCCGCAATCCACTCCAGCAGAGGGGAAAGAGCAGCTTCAGATCTTCCTCAATTCGGTGATCGAGGACACGGACCAGCTCATCAGTTCGGTCGATGCGGCTGGAGTCCCGGAGGTGGAGGGAGGACAGCAGGCTGCGTCCCAGATCAAGGCCGCGGCGACCAACGCCAGAGCCAGCTTCGAAAGCGCGCTCGACGAAGTGGAGCAGCTTCCGACGGATCCAGCCGGATTCCAGGCAGGCGCCCAAAGGATCGGTAGCGAGATCGGGACATCGCTGAGCGGCTTGGGGCAGGAGCTCAGGAATCGAGCGCAGTCCGAGGAGATTCGGCAGGCGTTCGAGGACTCACCGAGGTGTCAGCAACTTCGGAGCGGAACTACGGGCGGAGCGTCACCGGGATCCTGACCACGTTGATGGGCCGTCCGTCCTCGGCGGACTCCTCGAGGACCTCGATGGTTGCCGGCTGCTCGGTGGAGACGGAGAACCGGACCGACTTCGAATAGTCGCCGCGGCAGCCCGTTCCGCACGTTGCGGTGGTGAAGGTCCGGGCGAGCTCCCTGCCCTGTTCGTCGAGTACACGGAGGGTCACCGTGGCTTCGAAGACGTTCGCGGTCCCTCTCACCGTGACGGGACTGGAGACCGATGCGCCGATGGCCGGTGACTCGACCACGATGGCTGGCAGGAGGGCCTCGTGGGCCTTTCGAGTTTGCGCTCGCCGGCCGATTGACCTCCCATCAATCTCGAACCGGACGGCTTTCACCGAACGGAACTGGGTGACGGTATAGACGATCTGTGCCACAGCGAGCCTGAGTTCGTCTTCGCCGCTCGTTCCTGAGATGGCGCGGCTGAGATCAACGGTGGCGACGCCGTTCGCGACGTTGACGCCCCTCAACGTCGTGTTCTCTGGAATTGCCGATTCAACGCCGGCACGGCGCTCTGACGTGGTCGGGCCGCTCAGCAGAGTCGTTAACGAGAGCTGAGCAACGGCTGGTTCAAACGTCGCTGTTCTCTTGGTCACGAAGAGCTTCCCGTCTCGGGCGAACCACAGGTCGAACGTGATCCTCCGGGTGGGTGACGGCGACTCGGAGGGGCGTGGGGAAGGAGGTGGAGGTTCCGTGGCTGGGGGAGTGGTTGGTTGCGGCGGCGGCTGACCGGTTTCCGCTCCGGCGCAGGCAGTTGTGATAGCTGTCAAGAGGACCCACGCCAGCAACCGCCTTTTCATACCCGCGCCTCCTTCCGTACCCGGTGGGAGCGTACCGTCCGCTTAGACGACGTTTGGGACGTAAAGGCAACATCCGGGCAACTAGGGCAGCGGGCACCGCGACCACAGCCCTTTTCCCGCCGCTCGGGCCCGGCCCTGAGCCTGTGCGAAAAGTGCGGCCAGCCGTGTGTTCGGGGGAAAGGGGTCGGCGGTGGCAAACCCCAGTCTGACCAGGGTGAGGTTGAAGAGCTCCTCGTCGAGATAGACGTACGCCAGGAGCCGGCCATAGCGGTCACGACGCTCGACACCGGAAACCAACCGAACGACTTGTCCTTCCAAGCGGCGCTTGGCGTAGTTCGCCGCTTCCACCCCGAAACATTCGTCCGGCCCGCCATACCACGGCACTTCGGGCGTATCGACGCCGATGAGCCGAACACGCTCCTCTCGTCCCCGATACAGGACACGGATGGTGTCGCCGTCCGTCACCTTGGCAACTCGGGCCTCCTGATTCCCGGTGGTGCCGGATTGCTCCAGCGGTCGTGCGGCACAGGCGTACAGAACGACGAGAAAAACGACCAGCCACGCTCGCCTTGGAAGCAGCGATCTCCGAACCACCGGCCAACCGTAACGGCCGCCGCCGACATGGGAGTGGGACTTCAGCTCAGAGCAGCCCAGCCGGCGAAGGGAACGCCGTCCGCCTCGGACTCCCGAAGGAGCCCGAGCTCGAGTTCGTCATTGATCCTCAGCAAGCGCATGAAATCTCGTCTCCACACAGAAAGTTCGGAGGAATCCGCCGAGCGACTTAAACCATCGGTCCTAGATTCAGACGCTCGAACTTCTAAAGACGCATTGACCGGTTGGAGGGCGGTCCATATCGTGGCAGAGATGCGCGGGCTCACTCGAAAGCGAACTGGTTTCGTCCTGTTTGGCGTACTCGCTGCCGGAATACTCGCCAATACCGGCACCGCCGTCGCGCATGACCATGAGCCACCCCGCACCGCGCTTCTGGCAAACGGTGAAACCCTCCAACGAGGCCGGCATTGGTCCGGATGTTGGACGACTCGGTTTCCGGACGGAACGTATGCGACCGGGTGCGCCGACGGTTTTCCCACCTTTCCAAAGGTTGACGTGGTGCAGCCACGGACAGAGATCAGGATTCGAATCTTCAAGCGACAGCGTCCGAGAGACGTGCGGATCGAGGCTTGGAAGCGCGTCGATCGCCACGGGATGGTCGTTGGCGACGTGGAGGAGCTGCCGTACAAGCGGCGGAAGGTTCGGCTCTCCGACGGTGCGGCGTGGGACTTCACCTTCACGGCGCTCGACGCTCGCCGGCACTATTACGTGTCAGTCACCGGAGTGTGGCGAGATGAAGAAGGCTCCGGGGAGCTACAGGACGCCTCGTGGGGCTTCCATGTCAGGACGTCACGTTAAGTAGCCCGACCGACCAAACCCCTAGCCACCAATGGGGCGGTGTTCGAACGGAGTCGAGAGCACCACGGTCGTCCTCGTCTGCACGCCCGCCTTCTCCCGTAGCCGCCGGATGAGATCCTCGAGATCGGACGTGGTGCCGGTCCTGACCTTCAAGACGTAGTTTTCGGCGCCGGCGACGGAGTGGCAATCTTCAACCTCGGTAAACTCGACGACTCGTTCCGGTAGGTCATCCGGCTGCCTCGGGTCGAGGGGCGTCACCGAAACCAACGCCGTGACGAACAGGCCGAGCGCCTCGGGGTTGATCACGGCCCGATACCCGCGGATCACTCCATCCCTTTCGAGCTTCCGCATCCGATCGTGGACGGTCGAGGGTGCCAGGCCGACCGCCTTTCCGATCTCCGCGAAAGTGGCTCGGCCATCCGCCTGGAGCGCTTTCAGGATGGCCCGGTCGCGCTCGTTCATGGTCGAATCATACGCCTGAGAGGCATGATTCCGAAGATCCTTCGGCCGTTCGCCCTTGCAGCCCGGAAGGAGGGAGCGTAATCTTGATTTTCGTCACGTATCGTTCGACCGGGGGGCGGATTCAGCGCATGGAACGTCAGGTTGGGCCCAAGCCGTTCATCGCCCCGGAGCTGGACCGAAATCGCGAACGTCCCGGGCACCGCGAAGCCAGGGCCCACGCGGCTCGTCAGCCCTTCGAGTACCCACTCCAGCGTGAACTCGTCGAGCCGGATTGGACGCGGCTCCCGGGATACCGAGGCGTGACGGCGGCGCAATGGGAGAGCGCGCAGTGGCAACGAGCACACACGGTCAAGAACCTCAAAGAGCTGAAGGAAGCCTTGGGGGAGCACCTCACCGATGAGCTCGCCGCGGACATTCATCTCGACATGGCGGAGCGCGCCACGATGTCCATGCTCATTCCGCCCCAGATGATCAACACCATGGACGAGCGCGACCTGTACGCCGACCCGGTGCGGCGATACATGGCTCCGGCATTCTCGGATCGCCAGGTGGAGTGGCCGAGCCATCCCTACGCGACTCGGGACAGCCTCCACGAGGCGGACATGTGGGCGGTGGAGGGACTCACGCACCGGTATCCGACGAAGGTGCTCGCCGAGATACTGCCTACCTGCCCGCAGTACTGCGGCCATTGCACCCGCATGGATCTCGTGGGGACCAGCACGCCGACCATCGCCAAGTACAAGTTCGAGATGAAACCGGATACGCGGCTGGAGAAGATGCTCGAGTACCTGCGAGCAACCCCGTCGGTTCGCGACGTGGTCGTGTCGGGTGGTGACGTGGCGAACATGCCGATGCGGCGCTTGGAGGACTTCGTCTCAGCCCTCATGGATATCCCGAACATCCGCGACATCCGCCTTGCCACGAAGGCGCTGATGGGTCTCCCACAGCACTTCCTTCAGCGGGAGGTCCTGGACGGAATGGAGCGCCTCGGCGCGAAGGCGAGGGAACGGGGCGTCGACATCGCGGTCCACACGCACGTCAACCACGCGAACCAGCTGACGCCGCTGGTGGCGAGGGCGGCCGGTTCGTTCTTCGACTTCGGCTTCCGCGACGTCCGCAACCAGGGCGTCTTGCTGCGAGGGGTCAACACCTCGCCGAGGGATCTGGTGGAGCTGTGCTTCACGCTCCTCGACCGCTGCCGGATCATGCCGTACTACTTCTACATGTGCGACATGATTCCGAATGCGGAGCACTGGCGGGTCGCTGTGTGGGAAGCGCAGGAGCTTCAGCACGCCATCATGGGATACCTCCCCGGCTTCGCCACGCCGAGAATCGTCTGCGACGTGCCGTTCGTCGGCAAGCGGTGGGTCCATCAGATCGAGGAGTACGACCGGGAGCACGGGATCTCGTACTGGACCAAGAACTACCGGACCGGCATCGAGGACGACGAGACGGAGCTGACCCGCCGCTATCCGTACTACGACCCCATTTACACACTCCCCGAATCGGGGCAGCGGTGGTGGCGCGAGCGGACGGAGGGGCTCGTCGCGGCGCAATGAAAGGTGCGGAGTTCGAAATCGACACGAACGGCCGGCTCGTCACCGACATCACTGATCAGGTCAGTGAGTTCGCCGAAGGTGAAGCACAGGACGGGCTGCTTCACGTTTTCCTTCCTCATGCGACGGCAGGCCTGGCCCTGATGGAGACCGGATCAGGGTCCGACGAGGACCTGGTCGAAGTGGTGGACCGCCTTCTCCCGCGAGAGGACCGGTACCGGCACCGGCACGGCTCCACCGGCCACGGCGCGGACCATCTCCTTCCAGCGTTCATGAGCCCTTCGCTGGTGCTCCCGGTCGACGGAGGCCGACTGACGTTGGGAACCTGGCAAAGCGTGGTGGTGATCGACCCGAACCGAGAGAACAACCGCCGAACCGTACGGTTGACACTCCTCGAAGACTGACAGCTACACTCCGCCGCGTACCAATTCGGCTCTGCGGCGACCCTCCAGCATCGACCGAGGAAACATGACGTGAAAACGCTGTATCGAGCATCGCGGGTGTACACGCTTGGGCACCCGGCCATGGGGGAGTGGCTGCTGGTCGACGAGCGGCACGTCGAGCGGGTCGGAGCCGGTGCGCCACCACAGGCCGATCGGGTCGTAGATCTGCCTGGCGCCACGGTCATCCCCGGCTTCATCGACACGCATGTCCATCTGAGTGGGACGGGACTGTCGGCCGTGGGGATTCCGGTTGAGCGGGCGCGGTCAGCAGAGGAGCTCCTCGGTCTGGTCGCCGAGGAGGTCACACACAACCCTTCCAGGATCTTCGCGCAAGGGTTCGACGAGAGCCAGTGGGACAAGCCCGAGCTACCGACGCTGAACGAGCTCGACGACATCGCCGACGTTCCCGTGATCCTGGTCCGCGCCGACGGGCACATCTCGCTGGCCAACAGTGCGGCCCTGAGGGAGTCGCAGGCGCAACAGGACCGGGGCGTGGAAATGGGGACCGACGGACTCCCCACCGGTGTGGTGGCGCAGGAAGCGAATAGCCGCCTCCAGCGTTGGTTCCACGAATCGCTCACCGCTCATGACCTACGGGAGCTGCAACTGGAAGCTGCGGCGGTGGCGGCGTCGCGCGGAGTGACCTGCGTCCAGGAGATGGCAATCCCCGCGTGGAGCGGCCGTGGCGACATCGAGGTCCTCCTGGAACATCGTGCCCAGCTGCCCGTCGATGTCGTGCCGTACGTCGCGGACATGGACATCCCCTTCGTCATCGACGCGGGGCTGGAGACGATCGGGGGCGATTTCTTCCTGGACGGGTCGCTCGGGGCACGCACCGCGGCCGTGTCGGAACCGTATGTCGATGCCGCGGGAACCGGCGTCCTGTATCGCGACGACGACGAACTGGCGGAGTTCTTCCACAACGCCCACCTCGCAGGGCTCCAGGTCGGCGCGCACGCCATCGGTGACGCCGCCATCGAGCAGGTGATTCGAGTCTGGGAGCGGGTCTACCGGACGCTTGATTCCAGGGAGCGACGCCATTTCCGGGCGAGGAGGCACCGAATCGAGCACTTCGAGATGCCGAGCTCGAATCAGATAGAGCGGGCTGCCGCCCTCGGGCTGGCCATCTCCGTGCAACCGGCCTTCGACGCCGAATGGGGATCACCCGGCGCGCTCTATGACCGCAGGCTCGGATGGGACCGAGCCGTTCGAATGAACCCGTTCGCGACGCTGCTGAGCCGAGGTCTGGAGGTCGGAGCGGGATCGGACTCGCCAATCACACCGCTCGATCCCATGTACGTCATTTGGTCGCTGGAGACGCATCACGACGCGATTCAGCGAATGACGCGCGAGCAGGCCATCCGGCTCTGCACCATTGGGAGCGCACGGCTCGCGCGCCTCGACGACAAGAAGGGCATACTCCAGCCCGGCGCGCAGGCCGATTTCGCGGCCTACGACGCCGACCCGCTCACCGAACCGGATATTCGCGAGTTGCGGCCGATACTGACCGTCTCGCGCGGGCGCGAGGTCTACGCCGCCCAGTAAGGACGTCGGGTTACGACGCGACGAGTCTCAGTCGGCTGCCGCGGGGTGACTTCTCCACGGTGATTCGCGGGAACTGCTCCGCCAGCTCGGGAACGTGGGTGATGACGCCGACCAGTCGACCGTCCCCGGCGAGCTGCTCGATGGCACCAACAACCGTTCGGAGCGTCTCCTGGTCCAGCGTCCCGAAGCCCTCGTCCAGGAACAGGCTGTCCAGCGAAGCTCGGTCCGTCACCGCGAGCGACCGCACCTGGTTTGCCAACGCCAGCGCGAGCGCCAGCGAAGCCAGGAACGTCTCGCCGCCGGAGAGCGTTCGAACGCTGCGCTGCTCGTCACCGTTCCACGTGTCGACCACGAAGAATTCATCGTTCCGGAACGCGAGCCGGTAGCGACCCTCCGAGAGCGCGGCGAGCCGTTCGGACGCCGCCGAGGCCAGGATGTGGAGCGCCTCTGCCTGCAGGAAGGCGATGAGGTGATCCGCTCGAAGCTCGTTCGCCATCGTCTTGAACAGACGGGCTCGTTCTTCGAGCGACCTGATTTCCGTGCCGAGTTGCTCCTTCCGTTTGAGTCGCTCGGCAAGGTCCGCCGCGCGCTGCTTGGCATTGGCCAGCATCGCCGTCGCCTTTCGGCACTCGGCGTTGAGCGACGCGGCCAAACCTTTCAGGTCGGCTTGGGGCTCGACGAAGCCAGCGACCTTCGTGTTCGCTTCCACCAGAAGGTGGCGTTCGATGCTGGATTGCTCGTCCGCCCGCTTTCGGAGATCTTCCGCCAGGTCGTGAAACGCCTGGCTCATCGCCTTCGCGTATAGCTGCAGACGGCCGACATCGGCTGACGAAGGGAGCGTGGGAATCACCAACTGCCGTTTCGGGTCGTCCAACGCACGCGCGGCGCGCCGCAGGAGCTCCGCGCGGTCGAACACCAGGCGCTCGCGCAGCCGCTCCGCGTGGGCCGCGGCGCGATCTCGTTCCTGCTCCGCACGAAGGAGGGTTTCGGTGGCGTTCGCCACCTCCTCTGTTGCTTCGCGTTCCCGAAGCTCGAGATGGCGAATCTGCTCCAACCGCTCCTCGATCGCTCCGAGCGGATCGTCGGGGAGGGAATCGCCGAAAACCGCAGCCAGTGCTCGTTGAGCCGGCTTCACCTTCGACTTGAGGACCTGGATCTCGTCACGAATCCGTTGCTGCTCGGCCAGATTGGCCTGGAGGTCGCGGTCGGCGGCGTCACGATGCCGCTCTGCCTCGCGGAGGGCTGCCGCCGCCTTGCCTGCCGCCGACTTCACCCGATCGAGCGCTCGGGTGGCGGTTCGAAGCGACGTACCGGTGGCGCGCTTCGGCGCCGCTCGGAGCGGCGTGGCGCACACCGGGCAGGGGTCCCCAGCCTTCAACCCGGCCGCGACCGCGGCGACGAGATCCTCGTGGCGAGCCCGCTCCGCCGCTTCTTCCGCCGCGGCGACTTCCATCTCGAGCGCGGTGAATTCCTCCGATCGCTCTTTGAGCGTCCGCTCCGCTGCCAGGAGCGCTTCGCGCCGAACGGTTGCTCCTTCCTTTGCGGCAGCAAGCTCGGCTTCTTTGGCCGTAAGGGCATCCCGCGTCGAAACCAGCGCGTGTGCGTGTCCCTGCGCCCTTCCCAACACTGCCGTCGATCCCACCCGTTCGATCGCGACCCGCAGCTCTGTCTGCGCTTCCTTCGCCGCGTTTCGCGCCGCCTTGGCGGCCACATTGCGCTCGGAGACTGCCTCCGTCGCGGTCAAGAGTTCGTTTGCCGCGGCCGGCAGGTCTTCTGCAATGGCGTCCACGGTCTGGGCGGTCCTGAGTGCTTCCTGGAGGCACCCCTCGACCTCGTCGATGGACTGTTCCGCCTCCTGCCAGCGCCGGAGGATCTCCAGCACTTCTTCAGCGGCCTGCCCGACCAGCGCCTCGTGCTTCTCGGCTTCCTTCGCGGTCCGCTTCGCCTCCTTCACGGCCTCGGACGTGACCCCGGCGTATTCGCCGGCCACCATGTCGTTCATGGTCTGCGCGCGAACCGAAGACTCTTTCGAGATGGCCCCGGCGCGCTCGGCCATGCGCCGGAAGAGCGAGAGCCCGAGCAGCTCGGTGAGAATGTCACGGCGCTTTTTCGGGTCCCCGACCAGGAACTCGGCGAACTTCCCCTGGGGGAGGAGGACCGACCGCGTGAAGCCGTCGTAGGTGAGCCCGATCAGCCGCTCGATGGTCTTCTCCGCGTCCTTGACGCGATCCGCACCTTCACCGGCCTGTTTCCAGCCGTCGTCGGCCATTCGTTCGAGGAGGATCTTCGTGGCGCCCTTGGCCGGCGTCGACCGGGTGATCCGGTATCGGTCTTTGCCGACCGCGAATTCAAGGGTCACCGCCATCCGCGGCTGCCCCTGGCTGATCAGCTGGCTCACCCGGTCGCCGACGCGCTCGACGCGGCCGTACAACGCGTATGTCATCGCGTCGAGGAGCGAAGATTTGCCCGAGCCGGTCGGGCCGGCGATGGCAAAGACGTCGAGCTTCGAGAAATCCAGGTCCTGGGCCTCTCGGAAGGCCGTGAAGCCCTTCACGTCGAGCTTGAGCGGTCTCATCGTTTCCCTTCGCGCTGTCGCATGCGAAAACCGTATGGACGGCGAATGACAAAAATCACATGCGTGTAATTCACTTGACCAGTCTGCCATGCGGCCTTGCGCCGGTAAAGGGTCAATCAGGAAAGGCGCCAGAAGGGACCGGTCAGGCCCAGCCGATCGAGGATCGCCTGGTTCTGTTCACGGGTGTGCGGTCTCCAGTCGGGCGAGAGGCGATCCTCGTACCAGGCGTGGGCCAATTCGCTGAGCTTCGCCACGGTTATCGTGGCGCCCGGAGCGCGACCCTTCAGCCACCTTTCGATGTGCTCTTCCGACCGGAAGAGGTTCATGGCACTTCAGGCAAAGCCGATGTCGTCCCACCAGTTGGCCGCCGGCACGAGGCAATGGAAGAGAAGGCTCGTGTCGTGGGGACGCCGGTTACGAACGTTGATCGAGATGGGATCTCCACAGTCGGCGCAGGAGGTTTCGATCACTCCGTCGGCATGCAAGGCGGCGCAGATCGCGAAGGCGTCCCACGCACAAGGGGCGTACCAGGACCGGCCGGCCGCATGCACGCGGTGGCGAGTCGGGACGGCGGAGAAGGGGTTGGCCATTCGAATCTCCGTCGTGTCCGAATCGAGAACCAGCGCATGTGCTTCGTGAAGCCGCTGCCAGCTGTGTTGAATGTCCTCGGCCGTCGCCCCGGCCGCGCGAGCCACCTCATCCGACCGAGGAGCGCGGCCGAGCGTGGCGAACAACCGGTACGTATGGTTGCGGATGTCGATATCGCGGTGATCCATCAGCGCGTCACCGACGTGTCAGCGAGCCGCCAAGTCCGAGCCTCAAGCTCCGGACTGGACATCCTCCAGGATCTCGTCGAACGCCGCGATGAGATCGTCTGGGACGCCCTCCACTCCATGCTCCTGACGGTAGTACGAAATGAACTGCTCCCGGGGCTGGAGTGAGGACAGGGGCGGCCCCTCAGCCGCGGCTTCCCTGCGTTCATACCTGAGCTGCACATCGACTGCGTGAGGGAGAGCCTCGCGGATCCGTTCGTTCAGCCCCGGAACGGGGCCTTCCGTTCGAACGAACACCCGCATGTACGCGTCCTTCAGCGCGCCCCCTCGCTCCAACACCTCATCCAGCGATCCCTCGACGTCCACGAGGCGCCGCCCGGCTGACAGCGTGATCTCTCGGACCTTGGCGGGGCGGCCGGCGTTCGCCTCGACGATCGCGACGGATTTCGTCTGTTCCTTCTCTCCGAAATCGAGCTGAAGGAGCGAGCCCGCGTAACGTGTGGGGGATGGCGCGCCCCGAACCGCCTGCGGCCGGTGGACGTGGCCGAGCGCGACATACGACGCCGTGGCGGGCAGGCGGGCAGGGGAGACGGCGTATTCGATCCCAATCGTGACCTGATGTTCCCCGCCGCCCGGAATCGCTCCGTCGGTGAACATGTGCGCCATGAGGACGTTGACGGCGTCTTCGCGGAAACCCTCGGTCATGGCGGCGAAGAGGCGACCCATCCCTTCGGCGTAGCTCTGGTACCAGTCTTCGGTCGCCTTGAACAGCGACGTGGCGTCTCCGAACCGGCGCTCCGGAACGAACGGCACGCATGCGATGAGAGCTCGTTCAGAGCCATCACGAGAAACAATCTCCACCAGCCCCCCGCCATCCGGTGGAACGACTCGAGGGACCACGATCACGCCGACCGCGTGGAGAAGCTTCGTCACTGCCTCCAGCCTTACCGGCGAGTCGTGGTTGCCGGGGATGACGATGACCGGAATTCCGGCATCATGAAGCCGAAGGAACGTCTCGAAGACGAGCCGGTCGGCCTCCGGGGCGGGGGAGCGGTATTCGTAGAGGTCGCCGGCGACCAGAACTGCGTCAACCCGCTCATCGATGGCGATTCGGCAGACTTCGTCCAGCGCTTCATCGAACTCGTCGAGCCTCGAACGCCCTCGAATAGTCTTCCCGACATGCCAGTCAGACGTGTGCAGAAGCCGCATGACGCACCAAACATATCCGGTCGCCCGGGCGAATTACAACAATGTCATTCTTGAAGACGGAGACCATTGCCACGGGAGAGCATGAAAGACACACTTACCGCCGTGGAACCACCAGCGGTTCAATACGCGAAGAGCGGCGACGTCAATATCGCTTTCGGGACGGTGGGCGACGGCCCGTTCGACCTGGTCTTCGTGAGCGGGTGGGTCCTGTCCAATCTCGACATCGCATGGGAAGGCCCAGCGGCGCAGACCCTCAGCAGGCTTGCATCGTTCACGAGACTCATCCTCTTCGACAAGCGAGGCACTGGCCTCTCGGACCGCACCACCGGCATTCCCGACTTGGAGACCCGGATGGACGACATCCGGGCAGTGATGGACGCCGCGGGTTCGAAGCGTGCCGCAATCCTCGGCGTTTCGGAGGGTGGACCGATGACGCTCCTCTTCGCCGCCACGTATCCGGAGAGAACCGCCGCCGCGGTCCTTTATGGCACCGGTCCCTCTTACAAGCGGGCCGCGGACTATCCGTGGCGGCCCACGCAGGAAGAGTGGGACGAGCTGATTCGCGGTGAAACGCCGCGGCTGGGGACGGAAGAGTGGCTTGACGAGAAACTGGCTCACTTCTCGCCGAGCCTCGCGCACGATGAATCAGCCAAGCGGTGGTGGCGGCGGTGGGTCCGAGCGAGCGCCAGCCCCGGCGCGGTGCTGGCCCTCCGCCGCATGAACATGGAGATCGATGTACGGCACACCCTCAGGGCCATCAGCGTTCCCACGCTCGTGCTCCATCCCGTCGGTGACGAGGTCACGCTGCTCGACGAGGGGCGGTACATGGCCGACCGGATCCCGGGGGCGGAGATGGTGGAGCTCCCCGGCGAGGATCACGGCTGGTGGGTCCGTCCGCAGGAAATCGGAACCGAAACGGAGCGCTTCCTCAAGGGAATTTGGAACCGGGGCGAATGGGACATAGTCGAGACCGAGCGGATATTGGCCACGGTGCTGTTCACCGACATCGTCGACTCCACGGCGAAACTGGCCGAGATGGGCGATCGCCGGTGGCGGGAAGTCGTGCAGCAGCATCACGCCGTCGTGCGCCGGCAGCTTCTCCGATTCTCCGGACGGGAGATCGATACCGCCGGCGATGGATTCTTCGCCAGCTTTGACGGACCGGCCCGTGCCATCCGTTGTGCCTGTGCCATACGGGATGCCGTGAGCGAACTGGGCCTCGAGGTTCGAGCCGGACTGCATACCGGCGAATGCGAGGTGCTGGACGGAAAGGTCGGCGGCATTGCGGTCCACATCGGCGCTCGAGTTGCCGGACAGGCCGCACCAGGTGAAGTCCTGGTCTCGAGCACCGTTAAGGACATCGTCTCGGGGTCGGGAATCCAATTCCGGGAACGCGGCCAGGCCCAGCTGAAGGGCGTGCCCGGCGAGTGGGCCCTCTTCGCGGTGGACGCGGCCTAGAAGAACCGTGGAGACGTGGGATGCCATCCGGGCCAGACGGAACGTTCGCCACTATGCCGACCGGCCGATTCCCCGAGAAGACCTCGATCGGATTCTGGAAGCGGGATGGCGTTCTCCGTCGTCGATGAACACGCAGCCATGGGACTTCATCCTGGTCACCGACAGGGAGCAACTCCGAGAACTCTCGAAAGTCTGGCGAAGCGGCGGGCACGTCGCGAGGTCCGCGGCCACCATCGCCGTTCTATCACCCAGTGTCGATGACCCTCAGGAGCAAGCGACCATCGAATACGACCTCGGTCAGTCGACCATGAGCATGATGATCGCCGCGGCCGACCTCGGGATCGGGAGCGGCCACAGCGCCGTCGGAGATGAGGAGCTGGCTCGACGGATCCTCGGCTACCCACCCGACCGGCGGTGCGCGCTGCTCATTTCGCTCGGCTATCCGGCAGACCGCCCGCTCAAGCCGATTCGTTTCCCGCGGCGCCGACCCCTCGATGAAGTCGCGCACTACGGCAGCTGGTAAGCGGAGCGCCACGACCGCTCAGCGGACCAGGCCAGTCAGTCCCCTTCGAAAGCTTCGAACGCGTCCTTTTTCCGGCGGGGCGCCGCCGCCTCCTCCGCTCGCGTTGCCCACGACGGAAACGGGAACCGAATCTGAATCGGGATCGGAATGTGCGGCTGCTGCACGATCATCGACCCCGGCTTGAGGATCGATGCCCGTGACCGCGTCACAGCGGGGAGGAACCCGTACTCGCTGCGCTGCGCTTCGGCCGTGTCCAGGCGCCCGACGACGCGGAACGCCGAGTTCGCGATGACCCGCCGTTCCACCTCGCTGGCCGTCTGCTCCGCGCCGACCAGGATCATGCCCAGCGACCGCCCCCGTTCCGCCACATCCAGCAGCACTTCCTTGATCGGGCTCCACCCCTCACGCGGCGCGTAGCGGTTCAGCTCGTCCAGAACCAGAAACGCCAGCGGCTCTCGCCGCCCCATTCGCTCCTTGTGCTCGAAGAGCCGCTTGATCACCACGCCGGTCACGAACCGCTTCGCGCGGTCGTGCAGGTTGTGGATGTCGACCACGGTGACCTGGTTGGCCTCCCAGTCGATTCGGTGGGCGCGCGGGCTCTCCGCTTCACGCCCGAGCACCAGGTGCCCCATGCGGAATCGCCCCGCTTCCAGCCGTCGCACGAATGCAGCGACCGTGGCGTCGGACAGCCTGCCCCGCCACGGGGAATGCTCATCTTCCACGTTTTCCCGTATCAGCTCGCAGAGCTGGGAGAAGTCCATGACCGGATACCCGCCGAACACCACCGAGGCGTCGTTCTCCGGGTCGTCGTCACATTCACGGTCCAGGTACGACTCCACCCTGGCCACCAGGTCTGCGATCTGCGAACGCTCGTCCTCGGCTTCCGCGAACAGGAACCGCAGGTACTTCTCGCGCACGAACTCCCGGACGGTCCAGTAGTACGACGTCACGCCCTCGGATCGGCTCTCGACGTGGGGTACGCCGCCGCCGGGACTGCCCGGACGTGGCGGCGCCCAGATTCCCACCGATTCGAACGGCCCGGCAGACAGCCCCAGCCGTTCGTACTCCATTCGATCGGCCTCGGCCAGCCTCGCGTTGGGCTTGTCCAGCCACATCAGGTCCTCGCCCTTCACGTTGAACACGATGGCCTTGGTGTTGGTCCGATAGCCGCCGAGGACGGGGGAGTGGAACAGCGCGTACAACAGAAACAGCGCGTACGTCGTCTTGGTGGCAACGCCCGAGACGCCCGAAATGTTGACGTGCGCGCCGCGTGATCCGTCAAGGAAGTCGAGGTCCAGGTAGATCGGTTCGCCGTCGCGCGAAAGTCCTGCCGGGACCCTCCGTTCGACCTGATCGAAGTAGAACGCTTCGTCTCTGTCCTTTCCTCGAGCTCGATATGCCGCGAGGCCCGGGAGGGGTGGGACGAAGACTTCCGGTTCGAACCGCGTAGCGACGACGTGCGCCGCCACCGCCGTGTCCACCGGGAGCACGCCCCGGTCGACCAGGAAAACATCGGTGTCGAAGGATGCGCCCTCGTGCCGAGCCCGGACGTCCTGCACGATCCCCGCGATTCGGAGCGGACCGCGGCCCGGCACGTCCGCGTCGACGACCACCGGGTCGTCGAGCTGGAGGTACGAATCGGGAGACACCGCAACCCAGAAGGTAAGTGGGGTGGAATCCTCGGTGCCGAGCACCATGCCAACCTGTTCGCTGATGTCACTTCGGTTGTCGAAGACGTCCACTGTGTCTCCCAAGCCACTCAACCTCCTTGTGCGGACAGGAACCCGAGCAGCGCCCGCCGGACCTTGGCGCGGTCACCCATTCGATGGCGAAGCCACGTTTCGAGCGCTCCGATCGGCGCCAGGTTCTGCGGCGCCCGAGGGTCGCTCGCACGCCCGGCATACCTCGGCAGGCCGGCGGTCAACCGGTCGGCGATGCCCACCACGGCGTCCAAGCCGAGGTCGGCTCGGGCCTCGCACCGGACGATGCCGGCGTGGTCGTGCCACGGGGAAGAAACGTCCCGAAGGCGCGCGTACCACGAGTACCCGCGGGTGGCGCCGTCCTGATCCTGCAGGCCGAACACCGGCGTCCGGTCACCCTGCCGCAGGCGGCGAAGCAGGGCCTCGTATGCCGGCTCGAGATACCGCCTCACGAACCGCTTGACAATGCCAACGACGGGCCCAGGGGAGTCCTCACCGAGCCGGAGGGGCCCGTCCACGACGACGAGCGGCGCACCATCCAGGGCGAGCCTCGCGGCGAGCGCGTTCTCCGCCTCCCGCATCAGGTGTTGGAGGCGGAGGAGCGGCGCCTCCGGGTCCACACCGGGCTCCGTGGCAGGTTCGAAACCCAGAACGGTTCCGCCGGCGTCGAGCTCGACTCGCTCCGGGACCATGCCGCCTCCCAGAACGACGGCTCTGCACACTCGATGGTCCTCGAAGGTGGCCCGGCCCTCGGCGCGGACCGCTCCGACCGCATACGAGCCGAAGAGCCCTGGGACGCGCAGCTCGCCTTCGTCGGCGAGGAGCCGAAGGTCGACCCTTCGCACCCCGTCCACGAACCAGAGCGGACCGGTGTCCGCGGTGCGGGCGGGCGAGAGGGGAGTGGACCAGTCCTTGGTCTCGAGGAAGGGGTCGGCGCGCGACGCTGAGGGTTCCTCCGTCGCCGCTTGAAATCCCATCCCGAACTCGGGGTCCCACGGGTCGGCCCGGAGCAGAGGCATCGGCGCATGATAAGTCCGGCCTCCGACACCAGGAAGGATCTTGTGCCGGAACTGTCGCTCCAATTGCGGCGTCGTGGCGGCTGTCGATTGACACCCGAACGCGACAGGCCTACATTTAGTTGGCTTGCCACCTGAAAAGGTGGCGGGCACGGGGACCCAAGAGGCCCGAGGAAAACGCAGGCCCTGCGCCTGCGGTCCCAGACGGTCTCTTGGGTCCTTTCTATTGTCGAATTTCCGTTACAGCTGGAACAAACCCCCGCCAAGAGTGGTTTTCCGTGGAGCGCGAAAGGGTATCGTCCGCGGCTCGCAGGCGTAGAATCCAGCGGCCGCTGCGGGCGACAGAGACAAAAAAGGAGCCTGCGTGACACCCAAAGTGAGGGACAAGTTGGAAGAGGAAGAGGACTACGTCCCGGAACCCGAAGAGGAAGAGGAGGCCCAGGGCGGCCCCGTCGACCTCGAGGAGGGAGAAGCCGGTGACGCCAGCCTCGAGGAGATCCTCACCAAGAAGCCCGAGGAGCGCCCCGCTCCCGAGGAAGAAGACGACGACGACACTATGCTTGCCATCGGGCGGGAGGAGCCGGTCGAGACACTCGCCGTCAAGGTGGTCCCGCCAGACCCGGCGAAAGAGTTCACCTGCAGAAAGTGCCATCTCGTCAAGCTTCGAAGCCAGCTGGCAGACAAGAAGAGGATGTACTGCCGAGACTGCGCCTGAGGTCCGCGCCGGCTCAGGTCGCCGGTGGCCTGGCCGCTGCGGCCGGGTCCGGCGTTCTCCTCTCCTTAGCGAACCCACCGCCTGATCTCGGCTTCGTCGCCTTCTTCGCGATGCTCCCGCTCCTGTGGGCCGCGCGCGAGGCGCGGCCGCGGCGGGCGGCACTGTTCGGCCTGACGTTCGGCCTCACGTACTACGGGATACTCCTGTACTGGCTCCTGCCGTTTGGAGTGATCGCCTGGCTGCCGGTCGTCCTGACGCAGGCGGCGTACGCCGCGCTGTTCGGGTGGCTGCTGCCGGTTCTGTGGGACGAAACACGGTTGATCCGGTCGGCCCTGCTGGCCGCGGCCCTGTGGACTGCCGTGGATTGGGTTCGGGGCGTCTGGCCGGTCGGCGGCTTCACGTGGGGTGGCCTGGGATACACGCAGCACGACAATTCGTGGCTCCTGCCTCTCGCGTCCGTCGCGGGGGTCTGGGGCGTGACGTTCGTGGTCTTTGCGGTGAACGCCCTCCTGCTCGGGGCGCTGCTCACGGCACGGCGTGCCCAGATGGTCGCCGCGGCGATGGCTGCGGGCGGCGTTGCTCTCGTCCTGGCGCCGTCGGTCATTCAGCTGCCAGCGGCGACCGGGCCCGCTGTCGACACCGCGATCGTCCAGGGAAACGTCCCGCTCCGGCTCGCCCACGACCGCTTCCTACAGAGCCGGGCGGTCGGGGAGAACCACATCAGCCTCCACCGAGACCTTCGCGCGAACCCGCCCGACCTCGCCGTGTGGCCCGAAAACGCGCTGGACGAGGATCCGGCTCGAAACCGAGCCCTCCGGAGGCGTGTCTCCGCAGCCATACGGTCCGTCGGTGCTCAGGCCCTCGTCGGAACGATCACTGAGGGACCCGGAGACCGGTTCTACAACCAGACACTCCTCTATGCCGAGGATGGCTCCATCGTCGGGCGATACACCAAGACGCACCTGGTGCCGTTCGGCGAGTACATCCCGTTTCGTTCGGTGCTCGGCTGGACGAACCGTTTCCGCCGGACCGCCCGGGAGCTGACGCCCGGCTCCACGCTGAACCTGTTCGATGTGGCGGGGGTTCGGCTCGGGGCTCCGATCTGCTTCGAGAACGCCTATCCGGACCTCTTCCGCCGATTCGTCGCCCGCGGCGCCAACATGATGGTCGTGAGCACCAACGACTCGTCGTTCCTGCGGACGGTGGCCTCGCGGGAGCACGTCATGATGAGCCAGCTTCGAGCGGTGGAGACGGGTCGGTGGATCGTTCACGCCGCGATCTCGGGACACAGCGCCTTCATCGATCCGGAGGGCCAGGTTGTGGCGCGCACACCGCTCTTCACTCGTACGATCCTCCAGCGGGAGGTCCCCACCTCGACGGAGCGAACGTTGTACGTCCGGTTCGGAGATTGGCTGCCGCTGATCGCCGGGCTGGCCGCCGTGGTCGGTGTGGCTCTCGGCGTGCGAAAGCGTATGAGGCGCCCAGACGCTTCGG
>JALYGK010000133.1 GCA_030777105.1 Actinomycetota bacterium
GCGGCGGGGGAGGAGCTGATCGGCTGATAGAAAACCCAGAGATGCCCGTATGCCGAACTGTAGATCCCGTGGCGGTCATCCCAGTCGAGATATCGGGTCCCCCAGGTGTCGTAGCTCTGGCTCGACGCCTTTCCGAGGGCCACCATGTGCAGCCCGAGACCGAACCTTCGGTACGATTCCTCGATTGCCCCGAGCGGCGGAGCGACGAACCAGGCCCCCTCGCATGAAGGATCCGTCCTTCGAACGAACGATTCAGGAAACAGGTCGTAATACTTCTCGGTGGCCGCTCGGAACCCCCACGCCGGGTTCGACGTGAACACGACCAGGGAGAAGTCCGCCCGTCGATGGCGCGACGTTCCGGACAACCCGAGGTCGAAGGCAATGCTCAGGCCGCGCCCGACGGTGTAGCCGATTCGGAACATTCGCGGCTTTGCGAGCGGCATCCCGATGGCCAGCGTCGACCTCGTGTCGAACACCGCCCCAAAGGGGTAAACGGACGTCTGTTGCAGTGAGCTGTTGCTGAGCGACGCGTAGGTCCGTTGCTCAATCCGCCGGCTCTGGCGGACGTCGTCGGCCCACCACCATCGTGTGGCGTCGACGGGAACGGTGTACGTCACTTCCACCGCCGCATCCTTGGACTGGGTCGTGCTGATCGTTCCGTCGATCCGGACGTGATCGCGCGCGGGGCGATAGGTTGCGTCCAGCGACAGATCGCCGCCGGCAGTCTGGGCGTGCTGCTCGAAGCGTTCTCCGCTGCGTTCGACGGCTCCGCTCACCGGCACGGCGCCGCCTTGGAACAGCTTCCCGACGAAGACATCGTCGAACCAGGCCGTTCCGGTCCCATCGCGGATCACGCCGCGTATGTCGACGCGGCGCACGTCGGACCCGGTCTTGAACCCGACGAACTGCTTGTGCCAGCCCGCCGAATCCGTGTAGCTGTGAGCGGACCCCAGGGCGGCGCGTCCCCGCGCTGACCTTTGGACCACCTCGAGCTCAACGGGCGAGTGCTGGTGATAGGTCTCACGGACGGCGGTCGGAATCGTCGGTTGGATCGCCTGGGTTCGGAACCAACCGGAGACGACGTAGTTCGTCAGTGGATCCACGGCGATCGAAGTGGCAAAAGACCGTGAAACCCCTTGTCGTGGCAGCGAGATCCTGATCGAGCGCTCTCCGGAATGGGATTCGCCGCCCGTGAGCTCCAACTCCCCGGCGCCGGCAGCGAACCTCCAACCGTCGGGAACCGCGTTTCCATCTCGGTCACGTTCGAAACTCGGATTCTCGAGCAGGTTCTCCGTTCGCCCCGCAACTCGAACGCTGAACCCGCCTGGCTTCGCGAGCATGGGAAGGTCGCGTGTGCCGACGGTCACACCGGAAACAGACCCCTCCGGCGTCACGCCGAGGGTCAATCGATCGTCGGTCTGGCGAGCCGACGGCCGGTCGGCCCGGCCTTCACATCGACGTGACGCCGACGGGGTGCACGCCGTCGCGAGGACGAGGATCGAGATCAGAACCGCCGGCGAAGCGGAGAAGGCTAGCGGCACCGTGGCGCCGGTAGCCGGTAGACGATGATCTCGGGCCCGGGTCGTGAAATTTCAAACCGATAGTAGTTGTGGGACACGTCCAGCTCGAGGGAAGCCGGTTCCGGAGAATCGTACGGCCTGACGTGAAAGGCGACTCGCCCCCGCCGAGCCAATTCCCTGTAGTAGGCAATGGCCTGAGGCACCTTGTCCGGATCATTGAACGCCCGTCCGTACTGCCCGCTTCCAGTGATCACCCAACAGATTCCGTGTCGGGAGTAGACGTCGAGAAGTTCGGGCCTCAGAAATGTGACGAAGCGCTTCACGCTGCGAAGTTCCACGGCTGTGACCCGGCTCTTTGGGATGAAACCTCCCCAGTAGAGAACTTGAGCCAGTGACACCTTGCGCCAACGCATCCGAGCCGTCCGCGTGACACCAGGGAACCGGTATACGGGGTTGTCCCTGAGTTCGAGGTATATCGGTTCAACGAAGAGACGACTGCCGGGCGGGATGTGCCGGAAAATCCAGTCCCGAGCGAGGGTTCGCGTGCTCGTTCTGGTCAACGCGACATCCGCATGAACGACGTGCTGGAGGGACTGCCCGAGGAGCAGGACGACCACAACGGCCACCGCCCCGATCTGTAGGAAGCGAGGTCGTACATGACGTCGTACGACATCCAGGACTTCAACGACCGCGTACCCCGCGAGCAGAACCAGCATCGGAAAAACGGGAAGCAGATAGCGCGCGTTGTATCCGGGCCGCGATCCCATCGCGACGACGAACAGGATCGGCGCCGTCGCCAGGAAGAGCGCCACGGCGGGCCGCCTGATCGCGAGGAGGACCGTCCCGCCGAGGGCGGCGATCGATGGCGCCCACCCGAGGCCCCACGTCATCGTCCACAGGTAGAACACCATGCCGTGATCGATCCGTAACCCAAGCTTGATCTTCCCCCGAGCGAATCGGGCGGGGGAGACGAACTCGATCTCGCTGAGAAACGTCCGGTAGTCGAGTACCGAGAACGGATTGGCGATGAGAAACGCCGCGACGGCCGCGAGTCCACCAAGGCCGGCGGCAAGGAGGACGCGCGGGGCGGCGTCTCGCTGCTTCACCCGAACCGCAGCAGCGGCGACGAGCGGCACCAGCACGATGCCACCGAGATACTTCGTCGCACACGCCAGTCCAAGCCCCACGCCGGCGATGACGTAGTCCAACCTCCTGCCTCGGAGCAGGATGCCGGCCGAGCCGAACAGCGAGAGGGTCACCGGAACCAGCATCGGGGCATCGTTGAGCGCCCTGTGCGAGTAGAACGTGGGTAGGAAAGCCACGGCCATGAGCGCGGCGCTGGCCAGGCCGACGCGTGCATCGAACAAGCGCTTGGCCGTCATATAGATCAGCCACACCGTGATGGTTCCGAGGATTGCCGAAACGATCCTTGCGGTCAGGTAGACATCACTGCCGTTGTTCAGAAACGTCTGGACGGCTCCCTGCGGTCCCCCGTACCGGAGCCAGTAGACGCCGTGAAGGAGATAGCTGTACCCCGGAGGATTGCCGAAATACTCGGGGTTATAGCCGTTTTGGAAAAAGGCAACCGCTTTTGGGACGAAGTGCAACTTTTCATCTGATTGGACGAACGGCAACTCGTACCGAATGCCCCACAGTCGCAACAGCAGAGCGCCCAGCAGAATCACAGCCAAAAGCATCCACCCATACAGGCGTTCGTCGGATAGCAGCCGCCGAATTCGGGATGAAGCCGGGCCATTTACCATTGCGAACAAGACGCCAATGATACCGACGGTTGATTGCCACGGCCTCTGTCGCGTTGCGGCCGCTGCTCCCTACCTTGACGTTGTCCGCCTCACGGTCTGTCCAGCTCGGCGGACGTCAAACCCGAATCGGACGTCGTCTCTCTTACCAAACGCCTCCCTGTTTCCTGACGAAGAGCCACAAACGTAATGGGTGCCATCACCCCCAGATCGGCGAGGCGCATTACCGCAGCCGCGATCACGCCAACCGATGGCGGCAAGTCGATCAGGGCACTTACCGCGCCAGCAGCCACCTCTCTGATCCCCAAGCCTCCAGGGAAGACCCCGGTCATCGTGGCGACCATCCCGCTGAGCGTGAGGGCGGCCGCTTGCCCCACGGAGGCCGAGTAGCCGAGCCCCGCGAGGATGAGCAAGAACCGGATGGCTGCCAACGCAATGAAAGCAGCTTCGATCACCACGATCCGAACGAACAGCGAATTCGGGTCCGCTGAAACACTGACGTTACGCAGGGCGAAGAAGCTTCCGCCGAGCGCCGCCGCACCGCCGGCGCAGAGAGCAACGCCAAACACATCCACGGAACTCACCAGGAGCGCGATCCCGATGAGCAGCACTCCGGTGGCGATCCAGATCAGAGCAACGGTTCCGGTTGACAGAAGCGCTCCACGAACCGGTGCCCCGAGTCGATGGAGGGCTGCTGTGCGGACGATGGCGGATCCAGGAATTGGGAGGAGATTGGCTGCGGTCGCAAAAATGCTGATACGGATGGCTTGTCGAAACGGCACGTCTGCGTGACCCATCATCCGAGCCGACGCGTCGTACTCCGCAGCAAGGAGGAGCAACCGTAATGGCGCTCCGAGTAAGCCCGAAACAGCGAACAGTTCCCATCGAATCGGTTGGTCAACGGGCGGGAGCCTCATGAACGCAACGACGAACGCAGCCACGAAGAGGGCGGCTGCCAGCGCAAGCCAGAAGCGCTGACGCCGCCCGGTGGACAAACGATGTCGGAACTCGACGAAGCGGGCGAGTACCCGCCGGATTCGTAGTTGCGAATTCGAATTCACGTCCACAAACTAGCCGAGGGAATCGACTCGGGTTCTAAGCTGCTTCGCGCGGCAGCAGGACGCAATACGTCCCCCCCAACAAGGGTCCCCATCGTGCGGCCGCGGAGGAACCGGGAGATATGAGCGCGCATCTTCGGAAGCAGGACGACAACTGGGCAAAGAGCGACGATCTCGCTCCGTCGACCCGGACTGCGGCCCGCCGCTTCTACCGACAACGACTCCGTCCCGTCGCGCGCGACCTTGTCATCGCCGGCCGCAGGCTCGTTCCAGGGGAGCGCATGATGCCCGAGTTCATCATCATCGGGGCGCAGCGAGCCGGAACAACGTCGGCGTACAGCTACCTCCTCGAACATCCGAATGTGCTGCCGGCTCTCGCCAAGGAGATTGGCTACTTCAGCCTTCATTACCGCACAAGATCCTTCGAATGGTATCGGGCTCACTTCCCGTTGCTGCGCAAGGGCGGTGGCCGGATATCGAGTGCCACGACCGGGGAGGCGTCCCCCAATTACCTGTACCATCCGCTGGCAGCGGAGCGGGTCTCGAGCAGGTTGCCGGAGGTCAAGCTCATCGCTTTGCTGCGGGATCCCGTCGCGCGGGCGTACTCGCACTACCACCTCGCGATCAAGTACGGGTTCGAGCATCTTCCTTTCGAGGAAGCACTCGGCGCGGAGGCGGAACGGCTGCGAGCGGCGAACCTACATGAGTCGAACGATCGTCAGGCCAATCGTTACTTCCGCCTGGCCTACATCGACCGAGGCATTTATCACAAACACCTTCGAAGGTGGCTTACGCTCTTTCCTCGAAGCCAGGTGTTCGTGGTCGGGGCAGAACGCCTCTATGAGGATCCCTCCGGAACCATGCGGGACCTCTTCTCGTTTCTCGAGCTCGAGCCGTTTGACATCGGCCGACCGCCACGGAAGAACGTCTTGCGGTATCCGCGGATCTCTCCCGCAGTTGAGGAATCCCTCCGCGATCTCTACCGACCGCACAATCGCGCACTAACGGAGCTCCTCGGTCAATCCTTCAGCTGGACGTCGTAGAAAGCATCGAGTCGCTACCGGCGTCGACCACCGAGGAGGTCGTCGAAAAGGGAGGAAAATCTCTGAGCGGACGCCTTGCGCGAGAAGCGTTTCGCGGCGTCGTTCCGCGCTTCCTCTCCAAGGACGGCGGCGAGCGCTCGATCGGACCAGAGCTGTTCGATTGCTTCGGCGAACGCCATGGGGTCCTGCTCGGGAACCAACAACCCGGTGCGTCGGTCGGTCACGACGTCCGGTATGCCGCCGGTCGTCGTTGCGACTACCGGAAGACCGGCAGTCATTCCCTCGATGATGCTGAGCCCCTGCGCCTCGACCCATCCATCGAGAGCTCGGCGAGATGGTGCGGCCAGGATGTCGGCGGCGCCGAGATAGTTCGTCACGTCCTCTCGAGGGACCCACCCCGTAAACGACACCCGGTCCGCGACCTTCGCTTCGACAGCGAGTCGCGCGAATCTCGTTCGATGTTGCCCGTCACCCACGATCGCCGCCGTTACGTCGGGGAGCTGATCCTTGACCTTCGCGATGGCTCGAATCAGGTCAGCGACGCCCTTCTCCTCGACCAGGCGGCCGACGAAGAGCACGAGGGGCCCCTGCCCTCGGCGGTGCTTCTGCCTGAGGGCGTCGACTCTGTCGGCAACCGGCTTCACGTCGACGTCGACACCCATGGGAATGACTCGCAGATCCCTTACCTTGGGGGCGATGCGCCGCACCGCGTTCGCGGTTATGTGCGCGTTTGAGGTCACGGCGTCCGCACGTTCGAGTGCATATCTCTTGAAGGGTTGAAGCGCCCGTCCACGCAACGCGAAAACATCGCCGCCGTGGACGGTGAGCACATGCGTCCGACGCAGGAGGCGCGAGGCGAGAGCGCCCGTGAATCCCTGCGGCAGGATCCAATGGCTATGGACGAGGTCATAGCGACGAGCCCGAAGCCGCCTGACCGTTGCGACGATCTCTGAGGCAACGAGCGCCGGCACTTTCACCTGATTCAGTCTGTGCTCGCGGATATTGATCAACGCCCCGCCCCCGTAACAGACGGTCTGCGCTGAAGCGGGCCACAGGTACGGGAATCGCTCGACCAGGACGCCCCCAAGTGTTTCGCGGCCTGCCGCTCCTTCTGCTCCCGGCGCCAAGACGTCAACGCGCCATCCCTCGCTCTGCAGGTCCTGGGCAAGGTGGAGAACAAAAGGAGTCGTGCTGTCGCCTTCCCACCGCGGAAAGTTCGACGTCACCAAAAGGATTCGTCCGCGCAATGCCGTCGGCCCCCCGAAGCTATGAAGCGGCCCGGCGGAAGCCGATGAGGGAACCGTTACGGAATCGAACGCTGGGTCGTTCTTCGTAACCGTGGAATCGCTGTCGGATTTCATCGGGCGACCAGAAGCGAACGTAGAACAGGTGGCGTCTCCCTCGCTCCGCGAGGGGGCCGATGACGAAGAGGCCTCCAGGAGCCAACACGTTACGGACGTTCGCCATCGCGGCAGCCATCTGGGTGTCCCCGACGATGTGCTCCGCGACGTCGATCATCAGCACGACGTCGTACTCGCCCTCCAGAGTGTCCGAGGTTACGTCGCGGCGAACGAACTCGTATTGGGGAAAGCGCCGCGACAGCTCCGGAAACAGGACGTCCGTGATGTCGATGCCGGTATACGACGTCACGGCCAAGTCCGAGACGACGCCGGTGAAGAACCCGGGGCCACATCCGATATCGAGCAAGCGAGCTGAGCTCAGATCGTTGACCTCAGCCCGGACGTACGCCGATAAGACAGACGCCGCCTCACGGTAGATTTCGCGGTTCTCCTCTTCGGTAAGACCCTCATCTCCCGCTCCCCGCAGCGACCCACCGTATCGGCGGAACCTGTCGGACCAGAAGCGGTGCGCGTCGTAGCCGCGCTTTGACCGGTACTTGACCGGGCCAACGACGGTCTTTTGAAACACCCGCCTCAGCAGGTCGAATGGCCCCGAGCCGAGCCGGTTTCGGAGGCTCAGGGTGACCTCCGTCCCAGAAACACCATCGTCGGGATGACACCTCGGACCACCCGCAGAAACGCCTCAGGAGCGGTAAGGATGGTTCGGGCGGCGAGGCCCGGCCGTTCGACGGCCGCCATGACTCGCATCGCGTCGACCGTTTGGTCGTCCCATTCCAACCGGGCCAATTGGAAAAGTCGCTGGAGGTCGGGGCGGGTGAGGAGGCGGCAGTCGTAGTCGGAGCCTCTCCGGAATAGCCGAACGTACGGCGTTTGGGCGGCGCTCGGCAGCCAACTGAGGAACGGAAGACGAAAGTGTGGCTCCATCACGGTCCAGCGGTTTGGCGTGGCCAAGTAGAACGAGCCCTCTGGCCGCAGAACTCTTCGGATCTCTAGAAGGTGTTCGAGCTGGGCGTCTCGGTCGCCGACATGTTCGATGACATGGTTCGTCACCACCACGTCGAAGGAGGACTCATCAAAGGGGAGCACCGTATCGGTGACTTGCACATACTCGAAACCGTCGCGGACCTGCCGCTGGTCACGCACGTCCGTTCCGATCACCTCGCCACGCGGCCCCACGGCCTTGGCGAGACTGGCCGCGATGATGCCGGATCCGGTACCAACATCCAGAATGCGAGCATCGGTTAGGTTGCACCGGGAGCGGAGGAGGGCTTCGATCTTCCGCGCCTTGGCCAGTCGCAGCTCTGGGTCCCACCTCCCGGGTGCGTAGTCGTCATGTGCCACCTCAAGTCCCTCCGCCATGGTCGAAAGCACTCCTCGCCTGGTATCCGTATCGCCTGAGAAGGGGCAGCGAGATTATGGTGCTCAGCCCCCGGTCGACCCGGCCCAGTTCTCGTTTCCAATCCGCATCTTCTCTGAGCTCGAGGGTTCCGGTTGTGAACCGAGCCGGGTTCCCTGCGACCGTATGGTTCGGGCCGACGAGGATTCGGCCCTGGCCGAGCGGCTCGAGGAGCGATGATGGCCCCGCGGACTCCCCGACGAACCCGGCGATTATCTCGACCCACTTCCGTGGCTCGGCGGCGAAGTCCTCGTAGCGAACCAGGAGATAACGATCCGAAGGCAGCCGCCGGCGGACCCGCTCCACCAGCGCGTTCCTCGCGATCCAGCTCACAGCGCTGTACGCCGACGAGTACCGAGGCATCATGGCAGTCTCTCCTCGTTCGGGCAGCGCTTTCAGACGCTTCCATGAATGGACGACCGCCCGAGGGTCACGGACGAGGTGGAGGCAGTAGGCGTCAACGCCCGAAACGAGCCCGAGGAGCACGGGGTCGGTCGGCCACTTGGAAGAGTCGATGACCACTCGTGCCCCGGTGACCTTGGCGATGGCCGCATACACGCGCGACATGACGTCTGCGTACGCGTCGAGTGAATCCCAGCCCGAGGGCCGAGCCGGCGGGAGTCGAAGCAGCTTCGGCATCTTCCGCCATCGGAAGATGTCGCGATACCAGGAGAGGACGCGGGACGGTTCGATCTCGTAACGTCCGTCTGGGACTTGGGTAAGGGTGAGGCGCAACACCTGAGACCAGAGCTCGCATTGGGGAACGGGCCGTCCGCAGCCACACAGGTACGCGTGATGAACGCCCATTTCCCACAGGTAAAAAACCTCGCCCGCGGCAAAGAACCCATCCAGCTCGCCCAGAACCGTGTCGAGCAGCGTGCTGCCACTCCTGCCCTTCCCCACGACGTAGAGCACCTTCACGCTCAGCGGCTTACCACTCCCTTTCTGCGATCCTGGCCAAGCATCGGTAGCTAGAGGGTAGCCACAACGGCTCCGCGACCGGCGGCCCGCCGCCTGCCGGACGGGAACCGGCGCTCGTGGCGGTTTAGAGCGAGGCGGACTCCACTTCGTTTCGTGGCTTCGTGACCCGGACGACGAGATCGGCGACCAGGCCAATGGCGAATATCTGGAACGCGGCAAAGAAGATGAGGAGCGTATTCGTAGCCAAGTGGAAATTCTTCGTCACGAAGTCGAATACGAGCTTGCCCAGCGCGATGCCCAGGAGCGCGGTCCCGACCGGCATGAAGAACCGCAGGGGATT
>JALYGK010000134.1 GCA_030777105.1 Actinomycetota bacterium
GTCGTGACCCCGTTCCTGACGGCGATCGGGGTCCGGTGGCAGGGGAAGTGGATTCGCTTCACGAAGGTCAACCGCAAGAGCGATTTCCGAACGATGGGGCGCTGGAGTGTCGACGTCGGCAACCGCCGCTACCGCCTGACCGGGCGGATCGAAGCGCCGGTCCGGTCGCTGCTGCGTGCACGATACGAAGACCCGGATGGGACCCAGCGGTTCTGCCACAACTCCGAGATCGCCTCCTGTCGATTGGCCCTGTTCGAACGCAAGGCCGGCGGATTCGAAGAAGTCGCACTCCTCGAGTCGAGGGGCACGACCCACGCCGAGTGGAGCGGGCGAACGCCGGCGAGGGTCGTCGAGAAAGAGTTCATCGAGGTGCCGGTGTGAACGCCGCGGATCTCCTTCGCGACGCCGCGATGAAGTTCGGAACGAAGCCCGCGTTGATCTTCCACGGGATCGAGATCGGGTTCTCCGAGCTCGACGAGCGGGTGGACCGGACGGCCGCGGCGCTCGCGCGGCTGGGAGTCGGGAAGGGCGACCGTGTTGCGATCCTCGCGGGCAACGTGCCCGAGTTCGTCTACGCGTTGTACGGGACCATGCGAGCCGGCGCGGTCGCGTGCCCGCTCAACGTCATGCTGACTCCCGAAGAGACCGCGTACATCCTGGCCGACGCCGGCGCCAAGCTGGCGGTCACGGACCTTCGGTCGCTCCCCGGGCTGCTCTCGATTCGCGACCGGCTCGGTGAGCTCCAGAACATCCTGGTGATCGGTGGTCCGCCGGCTCCGCCGGGGACGGTGTCGTTCGAGGAAGCGCTGAAGGTGGCAGGCCATCCTCCGGTGGTGCAAACGGAGTCCTCGGATCTCGCGGTGATCGCGTACACGGCCGGAACGACGGCCGACCCGAAGGGCGCAATGCTCACGCACGGCAACTTGCTGTCGAACCTGGAGCAGATGTCGGCGGTTCCTGCGCTCGCGGAGGCGTCCGAGGATGTCGGCCTTCTGGCACTGCCGCTGTTCCACAGTTACGCGCTCAACGTCATTCTCGGCATCACCATGAAGACCGGTGCGACCGCCGTGCTGGTGGAGCGGTTCGATCCGCGCGAGACGCTCGAGGTGGTGAAGCGCCACGGCGTCACGGTGCTCTTCGGCGCCCCTCCCATGTTCCAGGCGTGGCTCGCCCTGGCCGACGCGGGATACGAAGCCGACCTTTCCACCGTTCGGCTCGCGGTGTCGGGGGCCGCACCCCTTCCGCCGGCCGTTCTCCAGGCCTTCCGGGAGCGCTTCGGCGTCACCATCTGGGAGGGCTACGGACTGACGGAGGCCGCGCCCGCGGTCACGACGAACGCTCTCGGTCCGGAGGCCAAAGCCGGATCGATCGGTCTTCCGCTTCCCGGCCTGGAGGTCCGCCTGGTCGACGAGCACGGCGAGGACGTCGAAGAGGGCGATCCGGGAGAGCTCCTGGTCCGTGGACCGAACGTGTTCTCCGGGTATTGGGGCCGCCCGGAGGAGACGGGCCGCGTGATCGACGGCGACTGGCTGAAGACGGGCGACGTGGCCGTTCGCGACGAGGACGGCTACCTCTTCCTGGTGGACAGGAAGAAGGATCTGATCATCGTGTCGGGGTTCAACGTCTATCCGAATGAGGTCGAGGAAGCCATCGAAAAGCATCCGAAGGTGGCCGAAGCGGCGGTGGTAGGCGTTGTGGATGAGCGAACCGGCGAAGCGGTCGGCGCCTGGGTCGTTCCGAGGCCCGGCGAATCGGTGAGCGGGGAAGAGATCGTCGATTTCCTCAACGGGTACCTCGCCCGGTTCAAATGGCCGAAGGAAGTGCACGTGGTGGAGGAACTGCCTCACCACGTGACGGGAAAAGTGCTGCGCAGGACGCTTCGTCAGGCGGGCGCGGCGCAAGGGGAGGAGCGGTCCGCCGCGGAGGACCTCGAGGAGGAGGATCTCGAGGCGGAGCAGGGACGCTCCGCGTGACCGGAGCCGGGAGCGGCTGGGTGGCGGTCTTTCCGTTCATCGCCTTCGCGGTCGCGCTCTATTTCGCCATCCAGCTCATCCGGCGGTACCTGGCGCGTCGGCGCGAGTTCGAAGGAGTGTGGGCGATCGCGCTCCTGATGTACGCGGTGGCCTCGCTTGCGATGTTCGGCGGCGTGTTGGATCAATGGTCGACCGTGGAGTTCCAGACGTACTGGCTGCTCGGGGCCGTGCTGAACGTGCCCTATCTGTTTGTGGGTGAGGTGTACCTCCTGGCGAAGCGCCGGTCCGTCGCGCACGGCCTTCTCGCCTTGCTGATTGTGGGGAGTGCGTTCGCCGCGTACCGAATCCTGACGGCGCCGATGAACGAGGCGCATCTGGCCCGGGAGTTTCCACTGGGGAAAGAGGTGTTCGGCGACAACTCCCTTCCGTATCGGCTGGCGCAGTTCTATTCCTTCACGGCGTACTTCCTGCTGTTGGGAGGGCTGATGTGGTCGGCGCTCTCGATGGGCCGGCGCCCCGACCTCCGTAGTCGAACCGCGGGGGTTCTGTTGATCGCGGCCGGAGCGACGATCGTCGCGATCGGATCTGGGGTAGGAGCGGGGTTCCGTCTCGTCGCCCTGTTCGCATTCAGCCTGGCGGCAGGGGTCGCCGTGATGTACTGGGGCTTCGTAAAGACCACGGCCCGCGGCGCGCCGAGTGAACCCGTGGTGGCCGGTGTGCCTCCTCCGCCCCTGGGGGAAGTCACGACTTCATCCTGAAAAGGCAGAGGAGGCCGCGGTGGGAGCGGCCTCCTCCATTGACGAGCGCCGAGGCGATGACCGAGGCAACGCCTGACTCGGCGCACGTCCGCCGTGCAGAGAAGGGGGATCTTCTCTCTTTATTCATCGGCTGGTTGACGGTTTGAGTTCAGTGTGACTTCCGACCGTACGATGGGGGCCCGTGGCCGACCCGGTGGTGGTGATGTACTCCCGGAGGACCTGTGGGCTCTGCGACAAGGCCCGGGATGTGATCCTGGCGGAGCGCCACCGCCGCCCGTTTAAGTTTCAGGAAGTCTTCATCGACGGCGACGATGCCCTGGAGCGGGACTACGGCCTCCGCGTCCCTGTCGTGGTGATCGACGGCAGGGAAGAGTTCGAATTCGAGGTCGAACCCGCTCGGTTCAGCAGCCTGCTCCGCCAATGACCCGAGGCGGGGGCTGGCCACCTTTGTCGACTCGGCACAAAATGTGTCACGTTTTGAGCCGACTTTGTGCGGGCCGGGTGGGCGGCTTGTGCCTTTGTGATTTCGGCCGACCCGGCGGTAGAATGGCTTTGTGACCTGCAAATACACGGCTCGATGAACGATCGAGCCATCCCGGAAGCAACCGTGGGCCGCCTCCCCATCTACCTGCGGGCGCTGGTCGAGATGGCCGAACAAGGCGCCACAACAGTCTCATCCGGCGACCTGGCCGAAGCCGCCGGCGTCAACTCCGCCAAGGTTCGAAAGGACCTCTCCTACCTCGGCTCTTACGGAACCAGGGGCGTTGGCTACGACGTGGCCTACCTGATCCACCAGGTTCGCCGAGAGCTCGGCCTCACCCAGCATTGGCCCGTGGTGATCGCGGGCGCGGGGAACCTCGGCCACGCCCTGGCCAACTACAAGGGATTTCCCAAGCGAGGATTCCGGGTGGTCGCCATTGTCGACGTGGCCGACGCGAAGGTCGGCGAGCGGGTCGCTTCCACCACGGTGGAGCACATCGACCGGTTGACCGAGATCGTCCAGCGGGACGAGGTCGCCATCGGGATCATCGCCACCCCAGCCGCGGCGGCCCAGGAAGTGGCCGACCGGATGGTCGCCGCCGGCATCCGTTCGATCCTCAACTTCGCCCCGGCGGTGATCACCGTCCCGCCGGAGGTCTCGCTCCGTAAGGTCGATCTCTCCATCGAGCTCCAAATCCTGGCCTACTACGAGCAGCGGAAGGCGGCCCTCGAGGCCGTCGCCGGCGACCGCGCCGCACTCGATCTCGTCGCAGCGAGATGACCCAGCGCCCGGACTCCCTCCTCGCTGCCTGATGCCGATCCTTGCCCTCGGCGTCTCCTATCGCCGCGCCCCGGTCGAGCTACTGGAGCGGCTGGCGTTCGGCGCCGAGGATTACCCGAAGGCGTACCGCCGACTCCGAGACCTGTCCTCGGTGCAGGAGGCGGCCGTCCTTTCGACGTGCAACCGCGTCGAGGTGTTTGGCGAAGTGAGCTCGTACCACGCCGGCTTCCTCGACTTGAAGCGGTTTCTTTCCGAGTCGCGCGAGGTACCGCCCGACGAGTTCGCGGACCCACTCTATTCGCACTATGAGGACGAAGCGGCGGAGCACCTGTTTTCCGTCGCCGCCGGGATCGACTCAATGGTCCTTGGCGAACCGCAGATCTTCGCTCAAGTTCGAGAGGCGTATCGACGGGCGGAGTCCGAGGAGGCAGCCGGCCCCGTGCTCGGCTCGCTGTTCCGGGGAGCCGTTCGGGCCGGGCGCCGCGTCCGTACCGAAACCGCCATCGGCACTGCGCCATCCGGTTTCGTCGAGGCGGGAGCCGCCCTCGCCGAGCGCGAGCTCGGGAGCCTGGACGGTAAGGCCGTTGTCGTGGTCGGAGCCGGCGCCATGGCTACGCTCGCGGCTAGGCACCTTCGGGGAAGGAGCGTGGGCTCGATCACGGTCCTCAGCCGAAATCCGAATCGCGCGGCGGCCCTTGCGACGAAGGTGGAGGGGACCGCCCTGCCGCTGTCCGAGGTTCCCGCTGCGATCGCCGGAGCCGACCTCGTGGTGAGCTCGACCGGCGCCTCGGGGACGGTGATCGGCACCCGAGCGATCCGCACCGGGATCGGCGACCGCCCCCCGGACCGCCCGTTGTTCGTTCTCGATTTGGCCGTCCCGCGCGATGTCGAGCCCGAAGTCGGCGAGCTACCGAGCGTTCGTCTCGCGGACCTGGACGACCTGCGCGACATCGTCTCGGTGCGCAACGCCAGCGTGGCCGACGAAGTCTCACGGGCCAGGGCGATCATCGACGACGAGGTTCGTCGGTTCACGTCGTGGAGGCGATCGGCGAAGCTTTCGCCGCTGATCCAGGCCCTTCGCGAGCGCGGAGCCAGCATCGAGGCCGCGGAGCTTGCACGGGTCGCTCCCAAGCTGACGGAGCTATCGCCAAAGGAGCGTGAGGCGGTCGAGAGCCTGGCCCAAGGGATCGTGGCGAAGCTGCTCCACCAACCGATCGTGGCGATCAAGAAAGGCGCGGGCTCGGGACCCGGCGAGAACCTGGCGCAGGCCGTCGCGGAGCTGTTCGGGATCGAGGTGCCGGAGAGCCGCTGACGACTCCAACTGCCGCCCCCCCGGCGATCGTCGAAGCGCCCTCCCGGTGAACGGTCAATGAAGCTTCGGGTCGGAACCAGACGCTCCCGTCTCGCTCTCGCCCAAACGAGAGAAGTGGTGGATCGCCTGACGGCGCTCGGTGTGGAGACCGAGGTCGTTCCAATGGTGACGTCCGGCGACCGCGGCGTGGCGCCGGAGGGAGTGCCCGGCGGGGTCAAGGGGTTGTTCGTCCAGGAGATCGTGCGGGCGCTCCAGCGGGGCGAGATCGACGCGGCCGTCCACTCGGCCAAGGATCTTCCGGCGGACAACCCTGAAGGTGTCGTGGTGGCGGCGGTTCCGGAGCGGGCCGCGCCGTTCGACGTGCTGGTGACTCGCGATGGAACCCTCCCCGATGGGGCGTTGGTTGGAACGTCGAGCATCCGTCGCAAGGCGCAACTGCTTCGGGCCAGGCCTTCGCTCCGGGTCACCGACTTGCGGGGAAACGTCGACACGCGGCTTCGAAAGCTCGAAACCGGCGACGTCGATGCGCTGCTCCTGGCCGCGGCCGGGCTGGCCCGTCTTGGATTACGACCCGCGGCAACGCCGCTTCCGCTCGATGAGATGGTTCCGGCACCGGGACAGGGCGCGCTGGCGGTCCAGGCCAGGGAGGACGACGACGTCACGCTCGAGGCGGTGAGGAAGCTCGATCACCCCCGGTCGCGGCTCGCCTACGACGCGGAGCGCGCCGTGGTGGTTCACGTGGGAGGAGATTGCTCGGTGCCGCTCGGCGCCTACGCGGAGCAACGCGACGGCGCCGTTCGCCTGCTGGCCGTGGTGATCCGCCCGGACGGCAGCGATCTGGTCTGGGCCCAGGCAGAAGCGCCCGACCCGCAGTGGGTCGGCCGAGAGGTGGCCGAGATCCTCCTGGCGGGCGGCGCGGGCGACATCTTGAAGGCGCAAACGTGACCACAGCGCCCAACCGAGCGAAGCGCGCCCTGGAGGGCCGCCATGTGATCGTCACCAGGGCGGCGGCCGAGCGGGACCCCCTCGTCGAGATGCTCGAGGAGCGTGGTGCTCGAGCCATCCGTGCTCCGGCCATCCAGTTGGTTCCGGCCCGTGATGATGTCCTCGACGCTGCCATCGACGAACTGGCGGCTGGACGCTTCGAATGGGTCGTGTTCACTAGCCGGACCGGCGTGGGAGTGGTGATGAACCGGCTGGCCGCTCGCGGAATGGACGGGACCGCCCTTCGCGCATCGGTTGCCGCCGTCGGAGAAGGGACCGCTCACGCCCTCGCGCATGCCGGAATCGAGCCGGCCATGGTTCCCGAGACGTTCACGACCGAAGCGCTGGCCAAGGCGATGCCGTCGGGATCGGGCAGAGTTCTGCTCGCTCGGGCCGACATCGCCGGTGAAGAGCTCGAATCTGCCGTTCAGGCTGCGGGATGGACCCCCGTTCGGGTGGACGCATACCGAACTGTTTTCTCGACCCGCATGCCCGAGGACGCGGCCCGCGCGGTCGCCAACGGCGGAGTCGATGCCATCACCTTCACCAGCGCTTCGACCGTCGAGGGTTTTCGCCGAATGCTTGGCTCTTGGGCCGGGCTGGCGCAGCCCCGTCCGAAGGTGGCGTGCATTGGTCCGGTGACGGCTTCCGCGGCACGCGAATCAGGTCTCGGCGTCGATGCCATCGCCACCCCCCATACAATCGAGGGGTTGGTGCGAGCGCTCGAATCGGTCTTCCCGAGCGGAGAGGAGTGAGCGAAGTGGCGTTCCCCCAGAGTCGCCCTCGGAGGATGCGGCGCACGGCTGCCCTCCGGTCGCTGGTTCGCGAAACGGATCTGACCCCGCGACACCTCATCGCTCCGCTCTTCGTGAAGGAAGGAATCGAGGAGCCGCTAGCCATTACCTCGATGCCGGAGCAGTTCCAGCACACGCTGGAGTCGCTGCGAAAGGAAGCGCGGGAGATCGCGTCGAAAGGTGTCAGTGCGTTCGTTCTGTTCGGCATCCCGGAGCGCAAGGACGCCGAAGGATCCGAGGCGTGGAATCCGGACGGCATCGCCCAACGCGGCCTCAAAGCGCTGCGCGAGGAGCTCGGGGACGACCACATCGTGATCGCCGACCTGTGCCTGGACGAGTACACCGACCATGGCCATTGCGGCGTCCTGGCGGATGACGGAACCGTGGACAACGACCGCACGGTCGAGCTTTACCGGCGAATCGCCGTGGCGCAGGCTGAGGCGGGAGCCGACCTGGTCGCGCCGTCCGGAATGATGGACGGGCAGGTCGCCGCGATCAGGGAAGCGCTCGACCACGGCGCGTTCGAGGACACGGGCATCCTTGCGTACGCGGCGAAGTTCGCCTCGTCGTTCTATGGGCCGTTCCGGGAAGCCGCCGAATGCGAGCCGCGGTTCGGCGATCGATCGGGCTATCAGATGGATCCGGCGAACAGCGACGAGGCGTTGCGCGAAATCCGGACCGACATCGAGGAGGGCGCCGACATCGTGATGGTGAAGCCGGCGCTCCCCTACCTGGACGTCATTCGCCGGGCGAAGACCGAAACCGGATTTCCTCTGGCGGCGTACAACGTGAGCGGGGAGTACGCCATGGTGAAGGCCGCCGCGGCGAACGGATGGCTTGACGGCCGCAAGGCGGCGCTGGAGGCGCTGACCTCGATCCGGCGAGCTGGCGCGGATCTCATCTTCACCTACCACGCCAAGGAAGCGGCGGACTGGCTCACCTGAGCCCGCGGGGTCAGTCGGGCGGGGGTTCTCTCCTGATCAACTGCGAATAGCCGCCCCGGCGGTTTTCGAGCTCGACGAGCCGCTGAACGAACCGAGGTGCCAGAACGGCCGGCAGGGCGTACTTCGGCTCCAGGACCCACCGCGAACGGCGCTCGATGGCTCGAACGATGGCTCGGCCGGCAACCTCTACGGGAATCGGCGGAGGAGTCAGGAACGTCCTGAGCGAACGAAGCTTGCCGATCAGCGGTTCCCGGTAGGCGTTTCTGGTCATGTCGGTGTCGATCACGCTGAAGAACGCGACGCCGGCGCCGGCGCCGGTTCCCACCAGCTCCATTCGAAGGGCATTCGTCATGGCGGCCACGCCGGCCTTGCTCGCGGCGTACGCCCCCATCAGCGGGAGATGGAGGAACGCGGCGAGCGACGCCACTACCAGGACATACCCGCGACGTTCGACGACGTGAGCGAGCGACGCCTGGACGGTTCGCCATGCTCCGAGCAGGTTGACGTCGATGGTTTCCTCCACTCCGGCCGGATCCGCGGACAGCAGGGTGCCCATTCGATAGACCCCGGCGTTCGCGACCGTGACATCAATGCCGCCGAAGCGCTCGACCGCCGCGGCGACGGCCGCCTGGACCTGTCCGCGATTGCGGACGTCGGCCTCCCACCAGGCGGCGTTGGGCCCAAGCTCGGTGGCGAGTTGCTTCAGTCGCTCGGGTTCCAGCCCGGCCAACGCGAGGTTCGCTCCTCGCCGTGAAAGTTGGCGGGCGGCCTCTTCCCCGATCCCTCGAGCCGGACCGGTGATGAATACCGTCTTGCCCCTCATGCTGTTGGGGGCCTGCCGATCCCCCACAACTAGAAAGGGCTCCCCTGGCCGAACATCTCTCCGAGACGAACCGCTACCTGGAAGTCCCCTTCGATCTCGATCTTTCCCTGCATGAAGGCCTCGGCGGGCGGAAGCTCGCGCGCCAGCATCCGCGCGAACGTCGGAAGGCTGAGGCGCAGCGTGAGAGCAGGGTTGGGCGATCTGGCCGCCCTCGCTTCAGCCCGGTCATCGGTGATTCGAACCACCCATCGGCGGGTGTCCCCGTCGGCGTATCGGAGCTCGTACTCGATGTCGCCGTTGAATCCGGCTGCTTTCTCCGGTTCAAACCGCCGGGCCATCGCGTTGAAGATCGTCTGGAGACCGATCCGCGTGCCGATGGTTCGCTCCAGCTGGGCGTCGCTCCTGCCGCGGACGAACGACTCGAAGCCCGATTCGACCTTCTGATGCAGCAACGCGGCGGACGCCTGCCGCAGTCGAGCTACCCGAGACGTCGCTGCCTCATGTTCCGCATCGCCGGTTGCCGGTTGGATCGGCCGGGCCGGCGCTGATTCGCCCTGTGAGGTGATGACGTACGTCGGGTCGGCGGTTCGAGGACGTGACCGCCGGGTGAGGGCCTGCTCCATGGCTTGTTCCAGCCGTGCTCGCTTGGACGTCTCCCTTTCATCTTCACGTTCGGCGAAGCGGGGGAGGACCTCCTTGCCGAACACCTCGATCGATTCGCAGATGTCTTCGTGCCGGTTCTTGCCGGCCTGTCCGACGAAGATGACCTGGTCGACCCCGGCCGCCTCGTACCGCTCGGCCAGCTCGGCGATCTGTTGGGGAGTGCCGATGGCTCCCCGCAGGGAACCGAGCCCCTCCTGAAGGAGCTTCAACCCGAGCGGCGCGTCCTCCGCCCTGACGATCTCGCGGGCGAAGCCGTACTCGTTGCGGTGCTGTTGGAACTCCTCCCAGACGTTGGTCCGCCCGGGAACGTGCCGTCCGAAGACGTAGTAGTGCGCCAGCGAGTAGCCGAAGAAGTGTGCGCCGTCGATCCCGCGCTCGATGGCGGTTTCCTCATTCGGGTGGCACATGAACGGAACAACCACCGCGAAGTTCGGGTTGACGGCGAATCCCGCCGGGATGCATTCCTCCGATGCGATCAGGCGGTAGTACTCGTCCACCCATTCCTTCGCCGCTTCGGGTTCGATGAACGAGAACGACAGCGCTCCCAGCCCATTCCGCGCGGCCAGCAGGATCGTCTCTCGCCGGCTGCACGCCATCCACAGCGGAGGATGTGGCCGCTGCTTCGGCTTCGGGATGACGTTTCGTGGCGGAACCGAGATCCAGCGGCCGTCGTACCCGGCGAACGGTTCCTCCACGAGCATTCCGGTCACGGCGTCGAGCGCTTCCCGCCATTGCTCCCGCTTCAGGTCGCGGGGGACGCCGAACCCGCCAAGCTCGGTTTGCGAGCTTCCCTCGCCGGTGCCGAACTCGACGCGGCCGCCCGAGACGAGGTCGAGCGTGGCGATCCGCTCCGCCACGCGGGCCGGGTGGTTCATCGGGGGTGGAAGCTGAACGATCCCGTGCCCGAGACGGATGTTTCTGGTGCGCTGGCTGGCGGCGGCCAAAAACACCTCCGGCGCGCTCGAGTGCGAGTACTCCTCCAGGAAGTGGTGCTCCACCTCCCAGACGGTGTGGAATCCCATGCGGTCCGCGAGCTCGACCTGTTCGAGCGCATCCGCGAGTAGCCGCTCCTCGGCGCCGTCATCCCATGGGCGCGGAAGCTGGTGCTCGTAGAACAGTCCAAACCGCATCTTCCGTATTCTGAATGACTTGAGCGTGGAGCGGTCTGACGAACTCTTTTCCCGGGCGCAGCGTGTAATTCCGGGCGGGGTCAATTCTCCGGTCCGTGCGTTCCGGGGGGTTGGCGGAACACCCGCGTTCGCGGCGAGAGGACTCGGCGCGTACATCGAAGACGCCGACAGCCGCCGCTACGTGGACTACGTCCAGTCTTGGGGCGCTCTCTTGTTCGGGCACGCCAGGGAGGAAATCGTCGCCGCCGCCGTCGAAGCGGCCCGGAAGGGCACCTCCTTTGGCGCGCCGACCGAACCCGAAGTGCTTCTCGCGGAGCGGATCGTCGACGCCGTTCCTTCGATCGACATGGTCCGACTGGTTTCCTCGGGCACGGAGGCGGCGATGAGCGCGGTTCGCCTCGCGCGTGGTGCCACCGGCCGGCCGAAGATCGTGAAGTTCGAGGGCTGCTATCACGGGCACGCCGATCCACTCCTGGCGAAGGCCGGCTCCGGCGTCGCGACCTTCGGACTACCGGACTCGCCCGGAATCACGCCTGCCGCTGCCGCCGACACGGTGGTTATCCCGTACAACGACATGGAATCGGCGCTGCAAGTGTTCGAAGCAAGCGGGAAAGAGATCGCCGGGGTCATCGTGGAACCGGTCGCCGCGAACATGGGCGTGGTTCCACCTCAATCTGGGTTTCTCGACCTTCTGCGAAACCTCTGCGATGCCCACGGCGCGCTGCTCGTCTTTGACGAGGTGATCACAGGTTTCCGCGTTGCGCGGGGCGGAGCACAGTCGCTTTACGGCGTGGCGCCCGATCTCACATGTCTGGGGAAGGTCATGGGCGGGGGCTTCCCCTGCGCCGCGTTCGGCGGCCGAAAGGACGTCATGGAGCAACTCGCTCCCACCGGGCCGATCTATCAAGCCGGAACGCTGTCCGGGAATCCCGTCGCCGTGGCGGCGGGACTCGCGACGCTCGAACTTATCAACCTAGACCCATATCCCAGGCTTGAGAAGCGTGCCGGGGGCCTGGTCGAAGCGTTGCAGGACGCTCTCGACAAGGGAGGCATTCCTCACACGATCAACCGCGTCGAGTCGCTGTTCTCCGTGTTCTTTACCGATGGCCCGGTTCGAAACTACGCCGATGCTCGAGCGGCGGACCACGAGCGGTACTCGGCGTTCTTCCACGCGATGCTGAAGGGGGGTATCTACCTTCCCCCGTCAGGCTTCGAGGGCTGGTTCCTCTCCACGGAGCACCTCGACGCCGAAGTGGAGAAGACGGTCGAAGCAGCGAAGAACGCGCTCAGCTCAATTCACCAGCGGTAGCGGCGCTACCGGTCGATGGTGAAGACCAGGATGACGTACATGGCGATGATCATCA
>JALYGK010000135.1 GCA_030777105.1 Actinomycetota bacterium
CTCCCGGACTCTGCGACCCACCTCGGGACCGGACGGGCTCGAGTTCCGTTCGCACGTTCGGATATCCGACGATCAGCCACCGACCCTCAACCGGCCGGAGCACGAACGCGCTTCGGTTCCTCAGTTCGAACCGCTGGCCCGTCTTCGTGCGGCCGTCAGCCTTCAGCGCGGCGGTGGCCGTGGCTGCCTGCGGGCGGCCCGATGAGTCGAAGAGGACGCGGATCTGGAGCGCCGAACTGGTCGCTGTGAGCTTGCGGACGGCACGACCACCCCTCCCGAGGGAAAACGACGCCGCGTTCCGCCGCGCATCCCTTCGGGCGGCCGGAGCGAAGATCCTCCACGCGTCGTCGGGTACACCATCGGTCCACGACGAGGGAGCGAGGAAGGCGTCGATGTAGAAGTCGCTCAAGTCTCGGCGGACGTCCCGAGCAACACGCGCGGTCGCACGGCTGGACGGTTCGCCTTCTCCCAGCTGGTACCCCTTCACCGTGGAGAGCTGGAACGTGAAGTTCGGACGTTCCGGCTCACGGGAGAACGGCGAGGGGAGCCCTCCGCGGGACAACAGGTAGTAGCCGCCGCCTCCGACTACTACCACCGCCGCGATCGCAATGGTGCGAGCGAGCCGCCGCCGCCTCCGGCGCCGGCGGCCGGTGAAGTCGATATTGGGGCCAGAAGCTGGGGTCGCCATGGGTTACCTGCAGCTGAGAAGGCGGCACGGAACAAAGGGGCGCATTCGGGGCGGCAGGCTACAGGCCGAACGCCCGCATTTCAATGAAGCCTTGCTAGACTTCCGCCCCTATGGATCTCGATGTCGAGACCACCAAGCGGGGGGACGCCAGCATCGTCGGCCTTCGAGGCGAGATCGACGTGTACACGGCGCCTCGACTTCGGCAAGCCATCGTCGATCTGGTTGATAGCGGAGAACGCCGCGTTGTCGTCGACATGGAGAAGGTCGACTTTCTGGACTCGACGGGACTCGGCGTGCTCGTCGAAGGTCTGAAGCGCGCGAAGACGAATGAGGGCGACCTCTGCATCGTCGCCACGCACGACAAGATCCTGAAGATCTTCGACATCACTGGCCTGAACAAGGCCTTCCGGATTTACGGTTCGGTGGAGGAGGCCGCGGCCGAGCCGACTCCGTCCGCATGAGGGGACCTTCGGGGGACCCTGAGCTCGACATCCAGTTTCCCCCCAAGCCGGAATACGTCCGAACGGTCCGTCACGCCGTCGCAGCCCTGGCACGCCTTCACGGTGTCTCCGAAGACGTCGTCGAAGAGATCAAGCTGGCCGTATCCGAAGCCTGCACCATCGCCGTAAACGCCAACGCCGGCTTGCCGGAAGAGCAGCCCGTCGAGGTCCTCGCGGCGACAGACGATGCGTCCATCGTCATTGAAGTGCTGGACCGAGGCCCGGAGCCCGGGCGCGACGTCCTCGGGCCGCCGGTCGACCTTGACACGGAGGACCTCCCGTTCGACAAGGGACTGGCCTTGCCCCTCATCCGCGGCCTGGTCGATGAGGTGGCCGTGGGCCCGCGAGATGACGGAGGCGCCAGGGTCCGAATACTGGTTTCTGTGGGGAGCCGCCGCTAATTCGTCGCTCGGGCCGGGTACCCTGAAGCGGTGGACGAGCAGAGTACGGGCCTCCTCGGGAGCCCTCGCATCGCTCGCGTCGCCAAGTGGGGGCTGGTCTGCTGGTCGCTCATCGGGATCCTGATCCTCGGCTACATGCTTTACCGCGTCGCCCTCTATCCGATTCGGGTCGTCGTGGTGCCGCTGGCCGTGGCCATGGTAATCGTCTATCTCCTCAACCCCATCGTCTCGGCGTTGGAGGGGCGCGGCGTGCCGCGCGTGTGGGGCGCGGTGATCACCTATGTCGTTTTCTTGACGGTCGTGGGGGTCGGCCTCAGGTTTCTGGTCCCCATGCTGGCATCACAGGTCTCCTCGTTTGCCTCCACTCTGCCGCGGCTTCTGGAGAACGCGCAGGGTGGCCTGGCGCGGACGCTCGACCGGCTTGGCAGTGACGTCCAGGCCCCAGACCTGTATCGGGCGCTCAGTCCGGAGGGGACGGCCGGGACGTTCATTTCGCGAATCTTCAGCTTCACCGCAGGAGTCCTCCATACCGCGGTCGTGTTCTTGTTGGGGTTGGTCCTGAGCTTCTATTTGGTGGTCGACCTGCCGAAGATCCAGCGCGGTTTCATGGCGCTGGTCCCGCCCGCAAACCACAGGGAGCTCATCTCGATCCTGGACCGAATGGGGCGCACCCTTGGCGCGTTTTTCCGTGGGCAGTTGCTCGTCGCGCTGTTCGTGGGGCTGGCCTCGATGCTCGGCCTGTACATTGTGGGCCTCCCGTACTGGGCGGTGGTGGGCGGCGTGGCCGGCCTCTTCAACTTGATTCCGATGATCGGCCCGTTCATCGGAGCGATCCCGGCGCTGTTCATCGCTTTCACCACCGCGACCAGCGGCGGACTTCTCCAGCTCGAGCCGGGGTGGCCGCTCGCGATTGGCGCGGGTGTGGCGCTCGTGATCGTCCAACAGATCGACAACCACATCATCAGCCCGAACGTCGTCGCCCGAACCGTGAAGCTTCATCCCGTGACGGTGATGCTGGGCCTGCTCGTAGGCGGAACCCTGCTCGGTTTGTGGGGCATGCTGCTCGCCGTTCCGACCATTGCGGCCGCAAAGATCCTCGTCCTGCACTACTGGGACACGCGGATGCACTGGCCTCCCGGTGGCCTGGTGGTTCGAAGGGACGCGACCACGGACGAGAGAGCGAAAGCCGGTGGCGAACGGGAGCCGGCGGCGGTTGGCGAACCGGTCCAGCCGAAGGAAGCACAATCGGTCCCTGCGGAAGCCGAAGAGCACGAGCCGCCGACGACGACGGAGCAGCAGCCCGTCGATCCTGAAGAAGAGCAAACCGCGGTCATCAGGTAGGGCAAGGCATGGACTGGTACATCTGGGCCGGGTTCATCGCGTTCATCCTGTTGATGCTGGGCATCGACCTCGGGATCGTCCAGCGAAAGGCTCACGTCGTTCCGTTCCGCGAGGCCGTGATGTGGACGGGAGTGTGGGTCACCCTCGCCTTGACGTTCGGCGTCATCACGTGGGTGTGGCGGGGCAGCGCCGTCGCGCAGCAGTACATCGCGGGCTACCTGATCGAATGGAGCCTGTCCGTAGACAACGTGTTCGTCTGGATCCTGATCTTCAGTCACTTCGCGGTCCCCAGGGAATACCAGCACCGCGTTCTGTTCTGGGGGGTCCTCGGCGCCATCGTCCTCCGGCTGATCTTCATCCTCGGAGGGACCGCCCTCCTCAACAGGTTCGAATGGGTCATCTACGTCTTCGGTGCGCTGTTGCTCGTCACGGCCTACCGCTTCCTGGTGCGGAAGGAGCAGGAAACGTCGGTCGAGGAAAGCGCGGTTCTCCGTCTCGTTCGCCGTTTCGTCCCGTTGACCGAGGGCTATGAGGGCCAGCAGCTGATCGTGAAGCGGGGGGGCCGGCGGGTCGCGACTCCTCTGTTCGCCGTCCTGGTCATGGTCGAGGCGACGGACGTGGTGTTCGCCGTCGATTCCATTCCGGCCATCTTCGCCATCACCAGGGATGCCTTTGTCGTCTTTTCGTCCAACGCCCTCGCCATCTTGGGTCTGCGATCGCTCTATTTCGTGTTGGCAGGGGCCGTCACGCGGTTCCGGTACCTTCGGCCGTCCCTGGGCGTCCTCCTTCTCTTCGTCGGAGGGAAGATGCTCCTCTCCGACGTGGTGCACATCAGCACGCAGGTCTCGCTGGCGGTGATCGTGGCGATCCTGGGGACCGGAGTTGTTGCGTCGTGGCTCCGACCCGGACACGAGGAGCTCGAACGTCGTCGGAGGAAACGAGCCGGCGAACTGGCGTGACCGGCGCCACCGAGCGACGCGGTTATGCCGGCGAACCCTCGGAGGCGAAGAACCGGGTAGTGTATGAGCCGGCCAGGTGGCATCGCCCTGGCCGCAACACACTTCAACGATCTCAGGAGGGTTCTTGATGCCGTTGATTGCCCAAGAAGGCGGAACGATCAACGCCGTATTCAGGTCGTTCGAGGACATCTCGCTGTGGATGATCCTCATCATTTCCCTTCTCGCGCTCGGCTTCGCCGGTTACCTCAGCCGAGAGGTACTCGCGGCGCCCGAGGGGACGGAGAAGATGAAGGAGATCGCGCTGGCGATCCAGAAGGGCGCTCGCGCGTACCTGAACCGCCAGTTCAGGACGTTGGGCCTGTTCATCGGGATCCTGTTCGTCCTTCTCTTCTTCATCCTTCCGGTCCCCGAGGAGCGAACGCACTCGGACCTCGCCATTCGGCTCGGCCGATCGATCGCTTTCTTGCTCGGGGCAGGGTTTTCCGGGATCACCGGATTTGCGGGGATGTGGCTGGCCGTCCGCGGCAACGTCCGCGTGGCGAACGCGGCGCGGGAGGCAGGACTTCGGCGTGCGCTGCGGATCGCCTTCCGGACCGGCGGCGTCGCCGGGATGTTCACGGTCGGACTCGGCCTGTTCGGCGCGACGGTCATCCTGATGCTGTTCAAGCAGGACGCGACGTCGGTCCTGGTCGGCTTCGGCTTCGGCGGAGCCCTGCTGGCCATGTTCATGCGGGTCGGCGGGGGGATCTACACGAAGGCTGCCGACGTCGGCGCGGACCTGGTGGGGAAGGTGGAGCAAGGCATTCCCGAGGACGACCCTCGGAACGCCGCGACCATCGCGGACAACGTAGGCGACAACGTGGGGGACTGTGCGGGGATGGCGGCAGACCTGTTCGAGTCCTACGAGGTGACGCTGGTCGCTTCGATCATCCTCGGGGCTGCCGCCTTCGCCGGCTCACCGAAGGGGGCCATCGTCGGGGTCATGTTCCCGTTGTTCGTCCGCGCCATCGGCGTGCTGACGTCCGTCTTGGGGATCCTGATGGTCTCTCCTCGAAGCGAGACGGAGCACGGGATGAAGGCGATCAACCGCGGCTTCTTCGTGTCCGCCCTCGCCTCGGCGGTCGGAGTGTTCTTCCTGGCCTGGGCCTACGTGGGTGACTTGCGGGTCTTCTGGGCCGTCTTGTTCGGCCTGATGTTGGCGAGCGTGATCCAGCTCCTCACCGAGCACTTCACGTCGACTCGGCGCAAACCGGTCAAGGAGATCGCGGAGTCCTCGACGACAGGACCCGCCACCACCATCCTGTCCGGGTTCTCGTCGGGGCTCGAGTCGACGGTGTGGGCGATCCTCGTGATCGGGGCGGCGATCATCTCGTCGTTCTACCTCGGGGACACGCTGCAGGAGCGCCTCTACTTCATCTCGCTGACCGGCATGGGGATGCTCACGACGGTTGGAGTGATCGTGTCGATGGACACCTACGGACCCGTCACCGACAACGCCCACGGCATCGCGGAGATGTCCGGCGGCCTCGGCGAGCGGGCCGACCGGATCATGACGGGCCTCGACGCGGTCGGAAACACCACGAAGGCCATCACCAAGGGAATGGCCATTGCCACGGCGGTGTTGGCCGCCACGTCTCTGTTCGGATCCTTCCGCGAGGCGCTCATTGTCGAGGGCTTCGCATTTCGGGGGATTCGGGTCGATGCGCCGGACGTGCTGGTTGGCCTCCTGATAGGCGGCGCGGTGGCGTTCCTGTTCTCATCGCTTGCGATCCGGGCGGTTGGCCGGGCCGCCTCGGAGGTGGTCGTCGAGGTTCGGAACCAGTTCCGGGATCATCCTGGGATCATGGAGTACAAGGAACAGCCGGACTACGCGCGGGTGGTCGACATCTGCACGAAGACGTCCCTCCGCGAGCTGATGACCCCCGGGCTTCTGGCCGTCCTGACGCCGGTCATCGTCGGATTCTTCCTGAAGGCGGAGGCGCTCGGAGCATTCCTGGCCGGGGCCATCCTCACCGGGCAGTTGCTCGCGGTGATGCTGTCCAATTCTGGTGGGGCGTGGGACAACGCGAAGAAGCTCGTCGAGGAGGGGCAGTACGGCGGCAAGGGGTCGGAATCGCACAAGGCGACCGTCATCGGGGACACCGTCGGCGACCCGTTCAAGGACACGGCCGGTCCAGCGCTGAACCCTCTGATCAAGGTGATGAACCTTGTAGCTCTCCTGATCGTTCCTCTTGTGGTGACGTACGCGGGGAACGCCATGGTTCGAACCGTGGTCGCGGTCCTGGCGACGCTGATCCTGGGCGGGGCCATCTGGTATTCCAAGTCCAGGAAGGCGACTCTGCTCACCGCGGAGGGCGCGGTCCCGGAAGCTCGGGAAGTCGCAGAGGCGGCTCAAGAAGCAATCCAGCCAAGCTCCTAGCTCGGACGGTGTCGCATCGGGGTCAAGACGGCGTTTCGGGAGTTCATCCGCCGCCTCTCGGAGAGCGACGAGGAGCGGCTGGCGGACGAAGTTCGCGTGTGGGCCCACAGCATCCCCGGAACGATCCGGGTGAACGAATGCGCTGCCAGGACTCGAGTGAAGGTCGCCGGCGTGGTGCGACGCATCACCATCCGGCCGGTCGAGGGACTGGAAGCGCTGGAAGCCGTCCTGTGGGACGGGACGGGGGAGATCACCGCGGTGTGGCTCGGACGCCGGTCGATCCCCGGCCTGGTGCTTGGCTCACGAATCGTCATCGACGGCGTCCTCGGAATCGAACGGGGACGCCCGAAGATCGTCAACCCGATGTTCGAATTCGCCTGACTAGCAGCTCAGGACCGGCTATTCCAGGGCGGCGCGGAGGTCGTCTTCCACTTCCGGACGGGCGATCGCCATCACCTCGTCCCCGGGCGCAAGCACGGTTTCGGGCTGCGGAATGACCACGTGCTCGTCGCGAACGATCGCGACGACGGCGGAATCAAGCGGGAGGCGGAGCTCGTACATTGGGCGTCCCGCCATCTTCGAGTCTTCGCCCAAGGTCAACTCCACGAGTGTGACCTTTCCCCGCTCCAGCTTGAGCAGGCGGACCAGGTCGCCGACGGTGACGGCCTCTTCGACCAGCGCCGTGAGGATATGGGGTGGGCTGACCGGGACGTCCACCCCCCATTGCTCGGTGAACATCCACTCGTTCTTCGAGTGGTTGACGCGCGCCAGGACCCTGGGAACGGCGAACTCCTGCTTGGCGAGAAGCGACGTCACCAGGTTGTCTTCGTCGTCGCCGGTCGCGGCGACCACCACGTCGGCCTGCATCAGCTTCGCGTCCTCCAACACGTAGGGCTCGCAGGCATCGCCCAACAACACGGTCACTGACTCCGGCAGGTCGTCAGCCGCCCGGGCGGCCGCGGCCTTGTCCTGTTCGATGAGCGTGACCTCGTGCCCTCGTCCCGAGAGGTCGCCCGCAAGGTGGCGGCCGATCTTCCCCGCTCCGGTGATGATGACCTTCATCGGTCTCCGCTATTCGGCCAGCGGCTCGAGCAGCGTGTCGAACCGATCGACTGCATCCGTCAGGAGAATGAAATGCGCTACGTCGCCCTGCTGGAACCTGCTGTCCTTCACCGGAATGAAGCCGCGCCCGCCGCGGTCCACGCCGACCACCTCGATCTGCCCCTCCTCTTCGACCGACGCGATGGGGTGCCCTACCAGATGATCGGGAATCTCGCGCTGGAGGTGAAGCAGCGTGCCGCCCGCGAACGTCTCCTTGAGCTCCTCGCGTCCGTGGAACAGCAGGTACTCGATCTGCTCGGCCGCCCACATCGCTGACGCGACGGTCGGGATGTTGAGCCGCTCGTAGATCTCGGCGCGCCTGGGGTCGTAGATCCGGGCGATCACCTTCGGGACGTGGAAGTGCTCGCGCGCTACCCGTGCCGCCACGATGTTCGAGTTGTCTCCGTTCGTGACGGCGACGAACGCGCCGGCCTTCTCGATGCCGGCGTCCTCCAGGAGCTCACGGTCGAAGCCCGTGCCGACAAGAGTTCGGGCTTGAAAGCCCGGAGGAAGCCGGTCGAAGGCCTCCCCCCGCTTGTCGATGACCGAAACGGAGTGGCCGGCCCTCCCGAGCTCTACGGTGAGCGCAGCACCGACACGACCACAGCCGATGATCACGACGTGCACTCGGCCAGCCTAACGCGCGGTCAGGGGCTGCCCAACCGTATCGGCGAGCGTTTCTTCGGTTGGTGCGGCCTTCGCCTCCCTGAGGTGATACGGGACGCTCGTAACCACGACTCGCGGCTCGAAGAGCAACAAGCGCTTGAAGTAGAGCCCGGTCTGGTTGTGAAGGAAATGCTCCCACCAGTGCCGCACCACGAACTCGGGGAGGACCACCGTGACGACTGTGTCACCGCGGGCGGTGTACTTCCGGACCTCGTCCAGCAAGGGAGGCGCCATCTCTCTGAACGGCGCATCGACCAACGTGAGAGGGATGTCGATCTTCCAGTCCGACCACTCATCGATCATCTTGGTGACGTCCTCCGGGTCGGGGGCTAGGTAGAGCGCCTCTGCGTGGGCAGGCCTCAGCGACTTGGCATACATGACGGCGCGGACCGTGGCGTTGTGGACCGCCGAAACCGGGACAAGGACCACGCTTCTCTCCGGTTCGAGGGGCCTCTGACCTCTGGAGATGGCCTGTTCATGCTCCTCTGGAAGCAGCGGGACGTCGGTGACGACCACACGAGGCTCGAACAGCAGCGCCGCTTTCACCCAGAACGCCGAACGGCCACGAAGCATCTTGATGATCGAGCGAGTGGAGACGACCTCTGGAACCACGACGGTCACGAAGTCTTCTCGCTGCTCGTCTTCTCTCACTCTTCGGCAGTACTGTAGCAAGCCGCTAATCCCGCCGCGCTCCAGTCGGTCCAGAGGTCCGAGTCGAGGAGC
>JALYGK010000136.1 GCA_030777105.1 Actinomycetota bacterium
ATCGTCCGGATACGCGTTCAGCGTCGAACGAATTCTCTGCTCGCGGTCGCTTCCCGTACTCGAACACACGTTCGTATTGTACGAGGGGGGTCTGACACTCGCTATTAGCTGGTGGGGCAGGCGTGCCGTCTAGGGACTGAGTCGCTCCGCGAGGTACTTCAGGCCAATCGGATAGCGGTATTCGACGCCGCCGTGCTTACCATCGAACAGCTCGAAGTAGACGTCCGTGACGCCGATCTCGGCGAGTGCCTGACGGAACGCCTCGGCGCCCAGGTCCAGGAAGTACTCGTCCTTCTTTCCGGCGTCGATATAGATCGCCTTCATGGACCGGAGTGCGTCGGCGTGCCGTTCCACCATTCGGACGGGATCCCACTCGAGCCACCGCTCCCAGACCTCGGGGATGAGCCGTCCCGTCGTTGGATCGAACGGAAGGTGAACGGTTCCGTCGTTGTCGGTTGAATAACAGGCGGCCATGCACCACTGGTTGAGGAGGTAGGGGTCGCTGTCCTTCGAGAAGGCGGGGCGGCTTCGGAACGACGCCCAGAACTTCTCGTAGGAGCCGCCGTACTCGTCGCGAAGGGCCCGTGCGGACTTCGCGAACTCGTGGAGGTAACACGCTTCGAAGAGCGCGTCGCCGGCATGCGTCGCCAGCCCTCCCCACAGGTCCGGGCGAAGCATGGGAGTGACCATGGCCCCGTAACCGCCGCTGGACTTCCCCGCGATTCCGCGATTCTCCCGATCCGGGAGAGTCCGATAGTGCTCGTCGACCCACGGAACCACTTCGTCGCACAGGTACGTGTGGTATCGACCGGTTCCGGGGGAGTCGAGGAACTGGCTCCCGCCGAGCGATGTCCAGCAGTCCACCCAGACGACGATGCACGGCGGCGCGCCGCCGGTCGCGAACAGCTCGTCGGCAAGCTCCGGGAAGTTCTTCCTGAACGCCGATCGGTTCCGCCACATGTCCAACTGTCCGGTCAGTCCCTGGATCTGATAGACGGTCGGATACCGGCGGGTGCCTTCGTCGTCGTAGCCGGGCGGCACGTAGACCCACAGCGGACGGACATGCGGATCGCCGAGCCGATTCTCCTCGAGGGCGGTGCTTTCGAAGGTGACCTCCTCGAATCTGCCTCTTAGGTGATAGGACCAGGGCTCCACGATTGTCCTCCCGGGTTCGGCGTCGCTCTCAGTGGGCCGCTTCCGCCATGTCGACGACGAAGGAAAGCCATCTCCCTCGAACGCTGACGTTCGGCTCGCGATCTCCACGTCTCGGCAGTACCGAAACATCGAACGTGTAGTCCCGTCCCGCGGCGGGGACGTTCCTCTTCACCCACACCAACGTCGTGCTGCCAAAGCGTCGAGGAGAGATGACCGCGAACTCCCCGGGGTTCATCTGCGTCCTTGCGCCGCCGGTCCGCTTGAACGCGGCCTCGACGAAAGCCCAATCGGATCGAGATGTCCGGTGATCCAGCGTGAGGGTGGCCGTGACGTCGACCTCTGCAACGCCTCTCGGCGTTGAGACGGGGACTTGAATGAGCGTCGGGACTTCGCAACCGTGCGAATCGCACCGCGCGTCCCACGCCGGTGAGAACGAACGGGTCCGTTCATAGCGTCTGTCCGCCTCTGGGTCCGCGGCGCCGCTTACCGATTCCCTAAAGGTCAAAGTCCCTGGTGCCACACCCACCACAAGGGCCCACGGGATTGCTCGCTTCAAGTCTTCCTCCTCTATAGAGAGCTGAACGGCTCCAGCAACAATCCTCCATGATGCGTCCGTCGTATTGGGGACCGAGTCTCAAGACCGAACCGCAGACGCGCTCCAGAGTAGTGACACAGCGAGAGGTAGAACCGAGGGCTGCTTACGATCGAGACGTAGGTAAGGGCTCTCTGCGGGGAGCCGTTTCCTGTTAGCCGCGCTCGCATACGATGAGCCGTATGCGTCTTGGTCTAGCGCTACCCCATTACGACTTCTCATTCCCGGACCACCGGCCGCTGACATGGCCGCGCCTGCTCGACGCCGCGCGAAGAGCCGAAGGTCTCGGGTTCGACTCTCTCTGGATCTCTGACCACTTCTTCCTGGATCTCAGCCGGTACGGCGGGTCGTCCGAGCCGGCCGGAACCGTCGAGCCATTCACGGCTCTTGCGGGGTTGGCCGCGGCGACCGAGAAGGCTCGGCTCGGAGTTCTGGTCGCCTCCGCTCCATTCCGCCATCCCGCCCACGTAGCGAAGATGGCGACCACCATCGACCTGGTAAGCGGCGGCCGGTTCGACCTCGGCGTCGGCGCCGGGTGGTACGAGCGTGAATTCGCCGCCTTCGGCTACGCGTTTCCGTCGACCGGTGACCGTTTCGGTTTGCTGGAGGAGTCCGTTCGCGTGGTGGCTGCCCTGTTCGGCGGCGGCGGCCCAGTGGAGTTCGCGGGGTCTCGATTCAGGCTCTCGGGCGCGTACAACCATCCGAAGCCTGCTCAACCGGGCGGACCGCCCATCTGGATTGGCGGAAAGGGCGGCGTCCGATCGCTTCGGTTGGTCGCCCGGTACGGCAGCGGCTGGAACTTCGTCTGGCGTGGCACCCCGGAGTCGCATCGCGAACGCGTCCGGGTGCTCCGGCGTCTGGCGGAACGAGAAGGGCGCGACCCCGACTCGGTCCGGCTGTCCGTCGGGCTGTACACGCTGGTTGGTGAGGACGAGCGGGAAGTCGCGAAGCGATTCGGCGGGCTCCAGGAGTGGAGCGGCGGCGCCCTCGACGACCAGCGTTTGGAGGATTACGCGAAGGACTCTCTCACCGGAACTCCCGAGCAGTGCCTGGAGCGGCTGGGTCGCTTCGCCGAGAACGGCGTCGAAGAGGTCATCGTCGCGGCGGCTTCACGCCCATTCGCCGTCTACGACTGGTCCATGGTGGAGCTGGTTGCCCACGCCGTGGTCCCGGAGGCGCGGCGACTGTAGCGATGGATTACCTGGAGGCCGCGCTCACGGTCCTCCGCGAAGAGGGGAAGCCGCTGCACTGGACCGTCATCCAGGACCTCGCACTGAAACGCGGATATCTCGACCCCTTCACGCAGCCGGATATCAGGCGAAACATTCTGGCCGCGCTGGCGAGGGCGGCGAAGGACGGGTCGGTGGTGAGGGAATCCACCGGCGTCTACAGCCTGCCGACGGGCTGAGGGCGATCAGGCGACAGTGTGAAGCGACTCGAAGATGCTCTCTGGGGGCGCCGAGTCGAACAGGATCGAGTGAACCTGTTCGAAGTACGGCAGCTGAACTGCCGCCTGCTTGGTGACCGTTCCGATGTCCCGAGCCGAGTCCCATCCCTCCACGGTCATTCCGCGGTTGTTCATGTCCTCGAGAGCCGACTTTGCCTCGACGCCCTGGCCGATCATCTCGCCGAACAGCCGGTTTCTCCCTCCCAAGCTCGTCACGAGCGTGTCACCGATCCCGGCGAGCCCGAGGACTGTTTCCCGCCGTCCCCCCAATGAGCTGACCAACTCCGTCATCTCGTGGAACGCCTTGGTGAACAGCGCGCTCTTCGCGTTCTCGTAGCCACGGCCCGAGCCCTTGCCGAGCCCATCCACGATCCCCATGCCGATCGCCGCGACGTTCTTGGCGACGGTGCAGTACTCCACGCCGAGGACGTCGTCCGAGACGGCCACGTGCAGAGACCGCGAGCGAAAAGACGAAGCGGCGTTCTCCGCTGTTGCGACGTCCGCGGACGCGAACACTGCCGCGGTGGGAAGGCCTTCTGCCACCTCGCCGGCAAGGCACGGACCACCGACCGAGACCACCTGGGCATGTCCGACTTCTTCCACGAACACTTCGGACATCCTCTTTGCGGTCTCGGGCTCCAGTCCCTTTGCCACACCGACCACCAGCGGGATTTCGTCACATCCCTTCTTGACCAGCTGTGCAAGGTTCCGTGCACCGCCCGAGTGCGCCCCCATGACGGCGACGTCCATTCCATCTCCGGCATGCCTGAGGTCGTCAGGCCCCAGGACCTCGAGTGACTCGGGGAGGTGCTCGGGCAGCGCGGGATGGCGTCGTTCGTCACGAAGGGGTCCGACGACCTTTTCGTCGTATGGGCTGGCCCACAGCTTCGTGTCCTTGCCCGCTCGGGCGAGATGGATCGCGAACGCCGTTCCCATCGCGCCGGCGCCGAATACTGTGATGCGCGTCACGTACCGGAGGATAATGGAGCGCACACAGACCTTCGCGCCAGGAGGCGCATTCGTGTTGACGCGGAAAGTTCTGATTGTGGAAGACGATCCGGATCAGGCCGCGGCGCTCGCCATTCACCTGGAGCAAAGCGGCTACACCGTTATCAAGGCATCCGACACGGCTGCGGTGGTTCCCATGGCCGCGCGAGAGAGTCCAGACGTGATCCTGCTGGATCTCGGTTTGCCGGGTGGCGGAGGACTGACCGTCCTCGCCCGCCTGAGGTCCGCCCTCGAGACCTCACGCACGCCGGTGATCGTCATCAGCGGCTCGGGAGTCGACCCCGATTGGGTGATCGCTGCGGGAGCGCAGGGCTACTTCGAGAAACCAGCTGACCCCGACGTCGTAATTCGGGCGATACAGAGAGTTCTCGCGCCGCAGCGACCACTCGAGGCCTGACGCGGCCGCCCTTACATGCCGAGCAGGCGCCGAGCGGTCGGAAGCAGCTCGTCAGGGCGCGACTTGGGCAGGTACGCGTCGATGGATGCATCCTGGAGCGCGTGCGGCCGAATGTCGTCCGCCCCGGTGAACATGATGATTTTCGCTTCGGGCGACTGCCCCTTCAAAAGCGGGGCGGCCGCCAAACCGGTGAGGACGCCGTCCAGTTTGTGGTCGAGGACGATCAGATCCGTGCTTCCGGTCCGCGTCAGTTCAATGGCTTCTTCGGCGGAAGCCACTTCCGTAGCAACCGCGAAACGAGGGTCTTCCGAGAACAGCGTGCGGACGACCATCCGGCTATCGGCGTCGTCCTCCACGATCGCGAAGGACCGAACCGCCTCGGGGTCAACCGGCATGGCTTGGCTCCGTGGGTGATCGATTCGCTCTCGGGAGTCGCAAGCAGAAGCACGACCCTCGGGGCTCGTTCGGCTCGTACCAGGCCGTACCTCCATTGGCGCGGGCCAATCCCGCCACGATGGATAGGCCGAGTCCCGTCCCCTTCTCTCGGTCCGTCGGGTCGTTCGGGCGAGCGAACTTCTCCCACATCCGAGGGATGAAGTCTTCCGGGATGCCGCTCCCATGATCGCGAACCCGGATCTCGACCCACCCGTTGTTCTCTCTGGCCTCCACTTCAACCGGCCGCTCGCCGTACTTGACGGCGTTCGTCACGTAGTTGGCGAGAATCCGCTCCACGTGGTCGGGGTCGGCGTCGACGCACGCCGGCGGAACTCGAGTCTCGACGCCGTTCCCGAGGTCGGCCGTCCGGCCCAGGGCGTCCTGAACCGCACGCTGGAGATCGACCGCCTGCTTGTGCACGGCGACCTGGCCGGATTCGATGCGTGACACGGTGAGGAGATCGTCTACCAACCTGCCGATTCGCCGGGCTGCTCGCTCGATGGCTCCGATGAACTGCCGCTTCTCGTCGTCGCTGGTCGAGTCCCACGTTCGAGGCATGGCCGTAACGAACCCGAGGATGGTGGAGAGCGGTCCGCGGAGGTCGTGTGACGCGATGGCGACGAAATCCTTGAGCGTCTGATTCGTCTCCTCGAGCTTTCGGTTCGCCGCCTCGGCTTCTTCGGCCACATCCCGGAACTTCGTCCGAAACTCCTCATTGAGCTTCCAGGCAGCGATTGACGCGAGCCCGGCTCCTGCGATGAAGAGGCCGTGGACCGCGGCCCATCTCCACGGCTCGGCGATGGCGTTCGGGTGGTTGTACACGGACCGCGGGTCGAGAACGCCTACAAGCCCGTGGTGCACGACGACGTACGCCACTGCGAGGAGGAACGGCGTCCAGTCTTCGTAAAGCGAGAGCAACACGACCATAACGAAGAAGTGGAAGTGCGCCTCGATGAAGCCGCCGGACATGTGGACCAGGATCGCGGAGCACGTGAGCAGCCCCAGTGAGACCAGCCCCGATGGGACCTTCCGCCTCTTGAATGGGAGGCTGGCGATTACCGCGATTCCGGCGACGATCCCGCCTTCGAGCACGCTGTGCTCCACACCGAACCCCTGAAGCACGCCGAAGATCGTCAGGCCCGGGGCGTGGAGCCAGAGGATCGTGAGCATCGCCCTGTGACGACGGCGCCAGACGTCGTCAGGAAGCGTCTGGCCTCTCGGGAGTGTGCGCCTGACGCGTTCCCCAAAGTGGCTCAGCCGCGAGCCGGGCGTCACTGGAGAGACAGCGTGATCAGTCATTCCCATAGGGAATCGGCTCGTCAGAGCGGCGTTATAAGCGGCTTCGGGGCGTTTAGACGCTGACGGCGCCGTGCCGCAGCCCGAAGACGACAGCTTCGAGCTTCGAGTGGACTCCCAGCTTCGTCAGGATGTTCCGCACGTGGGTCTGGACAGTCTGCGGGCTGATGAAGAGCTTGCCCGCGATCTCCTCATTGCGATGGCCTTCGCCGAGCAACTGGAGGATCTCCCGTTCTCGTTCCGTCAAGAGACCGAGAAGCAGTTGCGCCTCACGCCGCTCCTCGCGTTCCCTGGCCACCTGGGGCAGCAACCGCGCCAGCTCCGTCTGGTCGATCAGGATCTCCCCGGCCGCTGCTGCCTTCACTGAGGACAGGACCTCGTCCACCCCCTCGGTCTTGCGGAGGAAACCCGACGCTCCGGCCTCCACCGCCTCGACCAGGAGCTCCTCGCTCTCGTGCGCGGTCATGATCACGACGTTCGTTGCGGGGGAGAGCTTCTTTATCTCCCTCGTCGCCTCGATGCCGGAGATCGAGTCCGGAAACTGAATGTCCATCAGCACGACGTCGGGGCGAGCCTCTCCGCACAGCTGAATGGCGTCGCCAGGTGAATGAAGTGGCGGGGCCACGAGGAGCAGCGTTGGGTCGTTCTCGATCACGGTCTTCAGCGTGTCGGTCAGGAGGCGGTGATCGTCGCAGACCAGAACCGAGATGCGATTGCGGGCAGGCCCTTCACCAGGCATGAGTTTCCCTTCGAAGTCCAGGTTCGATCGTACTGCCACCTGGCGTCCAGTCTGCGAACCTCATCGCCGATGGGCGGGATTCGGCCATACCAAATCCTCCTCTTGATTGTCGGCGTCGTGGCGGTCTCGTTCGCCGCCATTTTCATCCGGGTCGCCGACGCGCCGGCCCTCTCTACCGCCTTCTACCGGAACGCCATGGCCGCGGCGCTGTTCCTGCCGCTCGCGATGGCGCGGCGAAAAGAGGTCCGCAGCCTTTCCTCACGGCAATTCGGCGTCGCGTTCCTGTCCGGCGCTCTGCTGGCGCTGCATTTCGCCACCTGGATTGCGTCGTTGTCGTTGACGACCGTCGCGTCGAGCGTCGTTCTGGTCACCACCTCGCCGATCTTCGTCGCGGCGGCCTCCCGGGCGCTGTTCGGTGAGCGAGTTGGCGGCACAACGTTCATCGGCATCCTTATCGGGCTGGTCGGGGCGGGGATCGTGTCGGGCGGCGACTTCGGAATCTCGAGAAGAGCTGCCGTCGGCGACCTCCTTGCGTTGGCCGGCGCCATTACGGCGGCCGGGTATCTGCTTGCGGGTCGTCGTCTGAGAGCGGAGATGTCGCTATTCGCGTACGTGGGCGTGGTCTACACGACATGCGCCCTACTCCTCCTACCGGCAGCGGCATTCGGGGGTCGTCTCACTGGCTTCTCGGGCGAGACGTGGTTGATGTTCGGGCTTCTCGCCGTGATCCCACAGGCGGTTGGCCACACGATCTTCAACTACTTGCTGAAGGACATGGACGCCACCCTGGTCGCCATCTCCATCATGGGCGAGCCCGTTGGATCCACGCTCCTCGCGCTTGCCTTCTTCGGCGAAGTTCCGCCGTGGACGGCGATAGTGGGAGGGGTGCTGATCCTGGCCGGGATCTACGTCGCGGTGACCAGACAGGCTCGAACCACCGGTGCGCCAGGGACGGACATCGCCGTACCGGTGGAGTAAGCCGGGGATTATTCGATGTATCGGCCTCGACGTTCTCCCTAAACGGCGAAACTCCGAGCTCTCCCGCTAGGATGCGCGCATGGGGAAAGCCCCGGTCGTCACCGACATTCGGGACAACCATGTCATCAAGCACAACCGGGCATTTCTCCTCTCCAATCGGTTCGGTGATGTTCCGGAAGACAACCAGGCCGCGCTCGGCCTCTATTACCGCGACACGAGGTTCCTCTCCCGTCTCGAGCTGACGCTGGACGATCTCCAGCCGCTGCTTCTTCACTCCTCAACGGAGCGGAACTACTGGCAGATCGTCGAGCTGGCCTATCCAATCGCGGTGATGGACCCACAGGGGTTCGAGCAGAAAGAGAACATCGGGGTGTCTCGAAGCCGGCTGCTCGCAGACTCCCTTCTCGAGCGGATCGAGGTGGCGAACTACGGATCCGATCAACGGCCGGTTCGCTTGCGCCTGCAGTTCGACGCCGACTTCCTCGACGTGTTCGAGGTTCGCGGCATGGAGCGGAGGGCCACGCCTCCAGGAGAGCACCAAACACCGGACGTCGGGGACGACGCGGTTACGTTCCACTATCTCGGGGCTGACGGCGTCTCGAGGTCGACGAGCATTCGGTTCTCGCCTGCCCCGGAGAAGCTCGCCGAGAACGAAGCGGTCTTCGAGTTCGCGCTCGGCAACGGCGAGAAGACCGCTCTCACGCTGGAGATCACGCCCGCCATCGAGAGAAAGCCGCCTGCCCCGCTGGCATACCGGGAAGCAAAGCAACAGCTGGAGCAGTCCTACACGGGTTGGCGAAAGCGCTGCACGCGGTTCAAGACGGGCAACACACAGCTCACAGGTTTCCTGGAACGAGCGGTGATCGACCTCCGGATGCTGCTCGCCGAGGATGACGAAGGCGGCTTTCGGATCGATGCCGGTGTCCCGTGGTACTCGGCGCTGTTCGGGCGGGACGCCATCATCACGGCGTATGAATGCCTCGGGGTGAACCCACGCCTGGCGTGGGGTGTGCTCCGCGCGCTCGCTTCGCAGCAGGGGAAGGAAGAGGACGACTGGCGCGAGGAAGAGCCAGGAAAGATCCTTCACGAAGTTCGCGTCGGCGAGCTCGCCGGGTCGGGCGAGGTCCCCCACACGCCGTACTACGGCTCGGTCGACACGACGCCTCTTTGGCTTGTCCTTTTGACGTACGCCTACGCGTGGACGGCGGACCTGGACGCGGTTCGGGAGCTGTGGCCCAACGCACTCGCCGCGCTCCAGTGGATCGACACGTACGGTGACCGCGACGGAGACGGATTCATCGAGTACGAGAAGCGGTCCCCCCGGGGCCTCGACAACCAGGGATGGAAGGACTCATGGAACGGGATCCTTTACCCCGACGCGACGCTCGCCGAGCCGCCGATCTCGCTGGTGGAGGTGCAAGGGTACGTGTATCAGGCGAAGGCTCGGATGGCTCCGGTCGCGCGGGCCGTCGGCGACACGGGCCTGGCGGACCGCCTGGAGCGTGATGCAGCCGAACTGAAGCGCAACTTCAACGAGGCTTTCTGGATGGAGAGCGAGGGCTACTACGCGCTGGCGCTGGACGGGCAGAAGCGACAGGTCCCCACCATCACCTCGAATCCGGGACACGGCTTCTGGTCGGGGATCATCGACGACGAGAAGGCGCCTCGCGTCGCCCGCAAGCTCGTTTCGCCGGCCCTGGCGTCGGGGTGGGGCGTGCGTACGCTCGCTTCGAGACAGCCCGCGTACGACCCGCTCGGGTACCACACGGGGGCGATCTGGCCGCACGACAACGCGCTCATAGCGCACGGCCTGAAGCTCTACGGCTTCGACGTCGAGGCGATGAAGATCGTCGACCAGCTTTCAGCCGCCGGCGCCAGCTTTCCACTCGGCCGCTATCCGGAACTCTTCTGTGGGTTCTCTCGCGACGACGTCCCGGTTCCGGTCGAGTATCCGGTGGCGTGCCGGCCGCAGGCCTGGGCGACCGGAGCGCCGCTTCTCATGGTTCGGTCGTACGGAGGGTTTACCGCCGACGCCCCCGCCGGACGGCTGTTCGTGGTCCGGCCGCAGCTCCCGGCGTGGCTGGACCGAGTGGACATCGTCGGCTTGCGGGTGGGGTCGGCCAAAGTCGACTTGAGCTTCACGTCCCGCGACGGCATCACGGCCACCCAGGTCCCGCACAAGGAAGGGGACGTCGAGGTGCTCATCCGCCAATGAGCATCGGCGACTGGCCCGCGGCCCAAGCCGAAACGCGGCAACTCTCGCTCGACACGCTCGAAGAAGCCGCTCGCGAGCGTCTTCAGCGAATGGTCTTCGACTATTACGCGGGCGGTGCCGGCGACGAATGGACGCTGCGCGAGAACCGGAGAGCGTTTGATCGCTGGATGCTCCGCCCGCGCGTGCTGGTGGACGTGTCGAACGTGGATCTCACCACGACGGTTCTCGGCCAGCAGATCCCGTTCCCCATCCTCATCGCCCCGACCGCCCTCCAACGACTGGCACACCCGGATGGCGAGCTCGCCACCGCCAGAGCCGCCGCGAACACGGGGGCGCTTATGGTCGTTTCGACCATCGCCAGCGTGAGACTCGAAGACATCGCCGAGACCGGCGTGCGCCGGTGGTTCCAGCTCTACGTGCACAAGGACCGCGACCTCACGGCTGAGTTAGTGAAGCGGGCGCAGACCGCCGGCTACGAAGCGATCGTCGTCACCGTCGACACACCGTTGCTCGGGCGCAGGATGCGCGACGAGCGGAACCGGTTCGCGCTTCCTCCGGGGATCGGACTCGCCAACCTCCACGGGATTCCCCTTCCGCAGGACCCTGGGTCCAGTCTGTTTCGATACTTCGCCTCGCAGCTCGATCCCGCTGTAACGTGGGAGGACATCGCGTGGCTGCGCTCGCTGTCCCCGCTTCCGGTCGTTCTGAAGGGAGTCCTGACGGCCGAAGATGCGGTGCGTGCGGTGGACGCCGGCGTTGACGGAGTGGTGGTCTCCAACCACGGCGGGAGACAGCTCGACGGCGTTCCGGCGGCCATCGACGTCCTCCCTGACGTCGTGGACGCGATCGCAGGCCGAGTGGAGGTCCTCATGGACAGCGGCGTTCGGCGCGGAACGGACGTTCTCAAGGCGCTGGCGTTGGGCGCGAGAGCCGTCCTGGTCGGGCGGCCGGTTCTGTGGGGACTGGCGACCGGCGGGCAGAGCGGCGTGACGAAAGTGCTCGAGACATTGAGAGAAGACCTGGCGCTTTCCCTGGCATTGGCTGGCCGTTCGTCGGTCCCCGAGATCGATCGATCTCTGGTGGGAGCAGCGCCTCGTTGACTGAGTCCTGAACGCAGTCCCGCACCTCGACAATTCCCTACTCCGAGCCGGCAGCTAGCCGGCGCGTGAGACCATTGCCTGCCGTGCCCCAGATCGACCTGCACACCCATACCGTTTATTCGGACGGAACGTTGACGCCCTCCGAACTGCTTCGACTCGCCCGGGACCGTGGATTGGACGTCATCGCCCTGACTGACCACGACACGATGAACGGGATGGACGAGGCGTGGCGCGCCGCGGCGGACTTCGGTGTGGAGCTGATACCCGGAATCGAGCTCTCCACGCTGTACGACGGCAAGGGCGTTCACATCCTCTGCTACTACCCAGATGCAGACGATGCCGCCCTTCTGGACGAGTTGGACCGGCTGAGAAGCGAGCGGTCGAGGAGAGGCGAGCGAATGGTGGAAAAGCTCCAGGAACTCGGGTATCCGGTGACGTTCGAGCGTGTTCGGCAGATCGCGCACGGAGGCAACATCGTCCGCCCGCACGTCGCACAGGCGCTCGTGGAGGCGGGCGTGGTCCCGACGATCAAGGACGCGTTCTCGGAAGAGCTCATCGGGGCGGGAGGAAGGGCATACGTGGAGAAAGACGCGCTTCATCCCGTGGCGGCGATCGACCTCATCC
>JALYGK010000137.1 GCA_030777105.1 Actinomycetota bacterium
CCTCCGGGCTCGCGGACCGCCTCTTCGGCTGCCTCGATCACCGCCTGCTCCACGTCTCCAGTGACGTGAGGAGCGTCACCGGCATCATCGGCCACGTAGCCCTCGTCGCCGCTGCCGAGCAGCGGACCTTCGTCCTCCCCCTCGACGATGTCTTCAGTGAGCACCGCTTCGGCATCGGACTCCATGAGCGTTCCCTCTTCTGACGGGACGTCGGTCACGTCGGTATCGGGCGCCTCGCGAGCCTCCTGCTCGACCGCGACCGTCGAGGTCTCCGGAGCTTCATCCGTGGCCGCGGAGGGACCTCCGGCCTCCTCGAGCGCGACGGCCGCCGCGTCGTCGCCCGATTCGGCGCGTTCTACCACCTCGGCGGTCTCGTCGGTTTCCGGATCGGTCGGGTTCGATTCGGGTTCGCGGTCTTCCATCACGGTCTCGTCGTCGGAGGGCGTATTACTGGCCGGGGGTGAAGAAATTGAGGATCCCTCTGGAGAAGACCATGTCCATGCCGAACACCAGCGACGTGAGCACCACAACCGCCACCAGCACGACGACGGTGTAGGCGAACATCTCGCGGCGTGTCGGCCAATTGACCTTCTTCAGCTCGACGGCGACTTCCTTGAGAAATCGTCTGGGAGGGGTCCTCTTCGTCCTTTCCGTGGTGACGGCCCGGCGTTGACGCATGGCCTCCATCCGGTCTTGACCGGTGGCCTTCTGCCTTTGCATCATCCGCTTGGCCTGGCGATTCATGGCGTTCTCCTTGCAGGGCCGGAGGGACTTGAACCCCCAACCGCCGGTTTTGGAGACCGGTGCTCTACCAAATTGAGCTACGGCCCTCGGTCTTCTCGTGGTTGAAGGGACGAACGGGAACCGAACTCAGTATAGGAGCAGGTCGGGGGCCGGGCAAAGGTCATCGATTCGCGTCGGGGGCTCGCGGTATGGTGTGGCCGCCATGGCCCCATCCAGGACAGCGAAGAAGCGCTGGTGGGCGCCCGGGTCTCAGAGCTTGTGGCGCCATTCGGACTTCCTCAGGCTGTGGTCGGCCGAAACGATCAGCCAGTTCGGCACCCAGGTCACCCTTCTGGCGCTCCCGCTCATCGCGATCCTGATTCTCCGAGCCAACCCCTTCGAGATCGGCCTGCTCACGGCGGTGGAATACCTGCCGTTCCTCCTCGTCGGCCTGCCGGCCGGGGTGTGGGTGGACCGCCTCAGGCGGCGGCCCATCCTGATCGCCGCCGACGTCGGGCGAGCCGTTTCGCTGGCCTCGATCCCCGTGGCGCATGCAGTGGGAGAGCTGACGTTGGCACACCTGTACCTGGTCGCGTTCTTGAACGGAACCCTGACCGTCTTCTTCGACGTGGCGTACATGTCGTACCTCCCATCCCTCGTCGAGCGGAACCAGCTGATGGAAGGGAACTCGAAGCTCGAGGTCAGCCGGTCGGGAGCGGAGCTGGCCGGGCCCGGTCTCGCGGGCGTACTCATCCAGGTCCTTACGGCGCCCATGGCGATCGTGGTGGATGCCGTCAGCTTCGTTGGTTCGGCCGTCTTCCTGTTCATGATCCGCCACCGCGAACCTTCGCGGCAACGTGAAGACCCCGAAGCGACGCCTCGAATGCGAACCGAGATCGTGGAAGGACTTCGATACGTCCTCAGACACCGCTTTCTGCTCCCCATCGCCATATCCACCTCGGCCACGAACTTCTTCGCCCACATGGCCTTCGCCATTTACCTGGTTTACGCGGTGCGGGGGCTCGGGCTCTCCGCAGCGGTGATCGGTCTCACGTTCGCCCTGGGAAACATCGGATTCGTGGTCGGCGCCGTGGCCGCGAACCGCATTGGGAGGTGGCTGGGCGTCGGGACGACGATCTGGGTCTCCGCCTTCATCTTCGGTCCGAGCCTGTTGCTGATTCCGCTGGCGCCTCGAAGCGCCCCCTTCGCGTTCCTCGTCGCCGCATGGTTCCTGGGGTCATTCGGCAGCGTCGTCTACAACGTGAACCAGGTCAGCTTGCGCCAGGCCATCACGCCCGACCGAATGCAGGGCCGGATGAACGCGACCGTCCGGTTCCTGGTCTGGGGAACCATGCCGATCGGGGCCTTCATCGGCGGCGCCCTCGCAAACGCCATTGGGCTTCGGACAACCCTGTTTCTCGCCGGGATCGGCGGAATGCTGGTGGGGCTTCCGGTGTTGCTGTCCCCCGTCCGGAAACTCCGGGAGATCCCCGAGCCCGAAGACGAGCCGACCGCGACACCGCCTCCGATCCCCGTTCCTCCACCCGCGCCGACGCTGACGCTTCCAGAACCGATTTCAACCGAGTCGGGGTAGCCGTTTCGCTCGGAGAGCGAAACTCCCAACGAATGCCGGAGGTTACGTGAATCGGTCCGTCCGCTGACCTACACTCCGCATGAACTCACTCAACGCCGAATTCGAGAGATCACCATGGAAGAACCGACAAACGACACATCCAATCGCGGCCAGCTGACCCGCTGGCTGTTTGGCGAAGAACGCAACCACAGCCCCGCGGCGGTTGGCGAGGTGACTACCGCTTCGCCGGAGGTCATCGACATTCGTACGCAACCTCCGAGCGACCTCGACACGCTGGCCTTTCGAATCGAGCGGCTCGAAACAGGGATGCGGTTGATGGCGGACGCGATGAAGCGCGCGTACAGCGACCTTTCGAAGTCCATCCGCACCCTGACCTACGAGATGAAGACCGACCAAAGCGGCCGGTCAAGTGGAGATGGAACCCTTCAGCAGTCGGTGGCGTCGCTCAACTTGAGGATCGACGAGCTACTGCACTCCATGCGGGCATTCCCCCACGTGCTTGCGGCAGCGACCGACGAGCTCAGCCAGCGGATCGAAGCGGTCGAGGAACGGACCACCGGTACGCTGGGCGAACTCCTTGGCCAGCGAAACGGCGACGCCGCCGAGCCGGCGACATCGACCTAACGCCTAGGCGGCTTCGGCGGCCCGGGCCGCGGCCAACCGGCGCGCCGACCGGCGCCACAGAAGCCCGATCGCGGCTGCTCCCACCACTGCACCGCCCAGAGACAGCGCGGCGTACTGGAATCGTTCGTCTGACCTGACCCGTTTCAATACCGAGGCGCGGCTCGCGCCCGGCACCTCGGCGAGCACGCGCCCAAGGAATCCCGGTGGCGGCTCGACCACCACGTCGCGAAGAGCGCCCATCTCCGCGACGAGGCCTCGGTACCGCTCGAGCTCAGGCGAGCACGACGCGCACGTGGCGAGATGGCGCTCGACCTGGGTGTCCGGAGTAACGCCTTCAGCGAGCTCCGGGATCAGCGGACGAACCTCCTCACACCTCATCTCGACCATCCTCTCCGAGCAGCACCAGTTTGAGCCTTCGCCGCGCTCGGTGCAGCCTTACCTTCACCGCTCCTTCCGAGACCCCGATCTGGTCCCCTATCTCCTGGCACGACAGCCCGTAGACATCCTTGAGAACCACCACGGTACGAAGTGAAACCGGAAGGGCGTCCAGCGCTTCCTGGAGCGCCTGCCGGTCCACAGCCTGATCGTCGGTCCTGGCCGGAGAAGCGATTTCCGGAGGAGGTGCGTCCTCCGGCTCGGCCAGGACATCGCCGAACCGTCGTCTCCGCCGGAGGTGGCTCATGGCCGCGTTCGCCACGATTCGGTACAGCCATGTCTCGAACTGCGCCTCGCCGCGAAATCCCTTCACCGCCCGGAACACCCGCAAGTAGGCGTCCTGTGCGACGTCCTCGGCGTCCTTTCGATCCCCGACGAGGCGGAGAGCCTGCGTGTAGACCTGGCGGTGGGTTCGTCGGACGACCTCCTCGAACGAACGAGGGTCTCCTCGTCGGCAAGCGGCGATGAGCTCCGGGGTGACCCTTTGCCTGATCGCCGGGGCAGGCTCGGGGCTGGCCATCAAGTTGAACCAATAGACGCGGAGCGCAGCCGGGAGGTTACGTCAGGCCAGCTCGACCTCGGCCTCGCTGTTCTTGATGGGAAGGACCGTTTCGCCGTCCCGCTGGACCTCTGCCCACAGGGAGAGTTTGGCGCGGCGCGTCCCCGGGTCGAGTGAATCGATCCGGGCTCGGGCCACCAGGGTCTCGTCCATGAACACCACGGCGCGGAACTGGACGCTCATTCGCTTCAGGGCCCCCGGGTCACCCAGCCAGTCCGTGACCGCTTTGGTCACGTGAGCCATGCTGAACATTCCGTGGGCGATGATCCCCGGGAAGCCGACGCTCTGGGCGAAGGCATCGTCCTGATGCAGTGGGTTCTGGTCGCCCGACGCATCTGCGTAGGCCTTCACGTCCTCCCGTTTCACCACCTTCGACAGCGCAGGGAGCTCGTCGCCCAGGCTCACGTCGTCGAACCGCACCTTCGCTGCCACCCGGCTACGCTCCCGCCGTTCCTCTGGACAAGAGTGTGGTTCGAGCGACGACCACGGTCTCTCCCGACGTGCCCTTGATGTCTGCCTCGATGACCAGGAACTCGTTCGATCCCTTCGCGTAGATGTCCGCGATCCGGGGAACCGCGGACAGGACATCTCCAACCTGGACCGGGCGGCGCCATTCGTACTCCTGCTCGGCGTGGACGACCAACGCGTAGTTGAGGCCAAGCTCCTGATCGAGAACCACCTGGCCGCTGGTCATGATCTGCATGACCGTGACGAAGGTCGGCGGCGCCAGTTGTTCGCCATACCCTTCCGACTTTGCGGTGCCGGTGTCGCGAAAGACCGGGTTGTCCTCACCGATCGCGTCCGCGAACTGGACGACCCGATCTCGCTCCACGGTGAAGGAGACCTCCTGGTACTCCTTTCCCTTGAGCGACTGGTTGAGGGGCACGCTCAGGCCCCGAGCTGGCCGCCCGCCACGGGGAGGACCACTCCGGAGATGAAGTCCGCGTCTTCGCTGGCGAGATAGGCATGTGCCGCGGCGACGTCCTCCGGTTGCCCGTACTTGCCGAGTGCGATGAGCATCAGGCCCATCTGGCGCACGGGTTCGGGAACTCCGAGGTCGTCGCCCGGCTCCTTCGCGGCGGTGAGCCGAGTCTCGATAAACCCCGGGGCGACGGCGTTGACGTTGATCCAGAACGGCCCGAGCTCGCGTGCCAGCGTCTTCGTCAACGCGACGATGGCGCCCTTCGCGGCGGTGTAGTTCGCCTGCCCCGAGTTGCCGATGAGCGCAGCCACCGACGTGGTGAAGGTGATCTTGCGGTGATACGCCGGCTGGCCCTGTTCTGCCTTCTCGCGCTTGGCCGGTTCTCGGAGATACGGCATGGCCGCTCTCGTGGTGTGGAACGCCGTCTTCAGGTTCACGTCCAGGACGAAGTCCCACACCTCATCGTCCATGTTGTGGAACGTTCGGTCCCGCGTTATTCCAGCGTTATTCACGAGTATGTCGATCTTCCCGAATTGCTCGGCCGCCGAAGCGGCGAGGCGGTCCGCTTCCTCCAAGTCGACGGTGTTGTTGGTGGAGACGAGCGATTCAGCGCCCGCTTCTTTCACCAGCTGAGCGGTCTCTTCCGCAGGCTCCGGATCGACGTCGTTCACGACGACCGCCGCGCCTTCTTGCGCAAAGCGAACTGCGGTAGCGCGGCCGATTCCACGCCCTGCGCCGGTGATGATGGCCACCTTGCCGTCCAGTTTGCCCAGCGTGATCTCCTTCGAAGGAGGCTGCCCGCCGTGAGAGCGACCCGGCGAAAACTAGCCGAGGGAATCGACAAGTGACAACTCGGATGCCAGCATACGGAGCACAATGCCGGCGAAGCGCCCGCCTCGAATACCGGTCCTGGTTGTGGACGAACATCGCGCGCTGGCCGAAGCGCTCGCCCTGGCTATCGAGAAAGAGGGTGAATTCGAGACCGACGTGGCGTCCAGCCATGAGATCCTCGACCTGACCGATCCCGAAAAGCCGGTCGTTGTTCTGGTTTCGCTGGACCGGGCGGACGGCGTCACGACGATTCGCCAGATAAAGGAGCGGCAACCGGACAGCCGCGTCGTCGTTCTTTCGTCGATCGATGACGAACTGACCAGAGCGAAAGCGGTGGAGGCCGGCGCAGTCGGCTATCTGACGAAGATCACACCGTTGCAGGAGCTCCCCGAGCTGTTACGACGAGCGTCGAAGGGAGAGTCACTGTTGGAGGACGAGGAGGCGGAACGGTTGTTGCGTTACTTGCGGCACCGACGGCACCAGGAATCGACCGAGCGCCAGCGGGCGAATCGGCTCACGCCGCGGCAAATCGAAATCCTCCAACTGATGGCGGATGGTGTGCCGGTGCACGACATCGCGAAGCAGCTGAACATGAGTCCCTACACGTTGCGGACGCACGTCCAGAACATCCTGACCCGGCTGGGGGTCCACACCAAGCTCGAGGCGCTGGCGGTGGCGATTCGCCACGGGAAGATCTCGACGAGGGGTTAGGGCGCTACCGCGTCTCCCGGTGCAGGGTGTGGCCGCGGCACCACCGGCAGTACTTGCTCAACTCGATCCGGTCGCGGTCGTTCACGCGGTTCTTCACCGTCGTGTAGTTCCGGCGGCGGCAGTTGGTACACGCCATCGTGATCTTCGGGCGGTTCTCTGATTTCGCCATTGGTTCTTTCCTTATTCGCTCGGCCTAGAGGTTTTGTTGGTGCTCTTCGTAGCGGGGGGCGGATTCGAACCGCCGACACAGCGATTATGAGCCGCTTGCTCTGCCACTGAGCTACCCCGCCGCGCTGAATCGAAGTGTACAGGGAGCTTCGTGGGATCCGGAGCTGGAGGTGGGAATCGAACCCACGACCCCCGCCTTACCATGGCGGTGCTCTGCCGACTGAGCTACTCCAGCGCGCTGGTCATGATATCGAAGGGGCGGGCGGCGCTCCGGGTCTCGGATGATGGAGGTATGGGGCGATTCCGTAAGCACCTCGTGGTCGGAATGGCCGGTGCCGTCGTTGCGGCCGGGCTGGCGTCGTGCGGCTCCGGGACGGAGACTCCTCCTCCGCCCGGCTCCACCACGCCGGACGTCGTGGCCAGATCCCCTCGGCCCGAAGCCGTCGTTGAAACCGGAACGCTGCGAGTGCTCTCTACGAATGGGCCGGTGACGGTGCGGGTGGAGATCGCCGACACGCCGGAGGCCCGGAGCCGGGGGCTGATGGGTCGGGCACGGTTGGCGCCCGACGCTGGAATGGTGTTCCTCTTCGACAAACCCACAACGAACCGTTTCTGGATGAAGAACACACTGATCCCACTCTCGATCGCGTTCTGGGACGGAACGAACCGAATCCTGGCCATCCGTGACATGGTTCCGTGCCGGGAAGATCCATGCCCCGTGTACTCGGCCGGAGCGCCCTACATTGGAGCAGTGGAGGTAAACCGGGGATTCTTCAGGACACACGGCGTGAAGGTCGGAGACCGCGTTGAGCTCGAGCACTGAAGGTTGCCTGCTCTGCCGGGCCGAGCGGATCAGCCACTGGTATTTCGAAGACGAAGAGTGCTGGGTGGCGGACTGCATCATCTGCACCACACCGATGATCGTGTGGCGAACGCACGGCCTACCGGAACCGGTTCATGAACAGCAGTTGCTCGGCCGCCTCGCGGAAGCGGCGGCGGCGCGGTTCGGCGAGGACGGCTTTTGGATCGACGGCGAACGCCGCCGGATCCCCGATCACTGGCATGCGCACGCCCGCCCGAAGGGCGGGTTCTTCGGGCGCGACGTACCGTCCTGGTTTCCGGGCTAGCGCCGGGGAGCGCCGTCCACGATTCTTCGCCCGGCGACTGGCTCGTCGAGCTGGACTCGCGTGGCCTTGAGGACCGCCACCTCAATGCACACCTCGGCCGTGGGTACCCGCCCTACGAACAGCGTCACGAGGATCCTCTTCTCCTCATATCGGACCTCGATCCGGTCGAGGCCTTCACACGCCTCCACCCCGCCGTAGAAGCGGACAACCAGGGTTCGCGGCCCGGTTACCCGCACGCGTTCGAATTGATGAGGCCGCACGTCGACCAACCCTCGCCGCGGTTCGACGAACAGCGGACCGCTCCGTGGGGGCGCCGGGGTCTGTCCGGGAC
>JALYGK010000138.1 GCA_030777105.1 Actinomycetota bacterium
GGCACGACCTGGACATCGAGAAGAACCCCTGGTTCTCGGCCACAGTCCCGGTCCCCTGACATTGCGGACAGACGTCCGGCACGGTGCCCGGTTCGGCGCCAGACCCCCTGCACACTGGACACTGCGCCGGCCCCTGGATTCGCAAGGGGACGGTCACGCCGCGAAGGGCGTCCTCGAACCCGACGGTGATCTCGGTCTGAAGGTCGGCCCCACGCGTTGCCTGGCGCGTTCTGGTCCGTCCCCCGCGTCCACCGAACACGTCGAAGAGGTCACCCAGGTCCCCAACGTCGGTGAACCCGAATCCTTCCGTCCCGAACGGAAAGCCGCCGGCAGCTCCGGTTCCGGCGCGTGGCCGGGCTCCGCCGCTCGCGCCGCCGAAGCCGCCAAATCCCGAGGCGGCCATGTCACGAACCCGGTCGTACTGCTGTCGCTTCTCCTGATCGCTCAGGACGTCGTAGGCCGCGGAGATCTCCTTGAACCGTTCCTCAGCCTCTTTGTTGCCCCGATTCGCGTCGGGATGCCACTTCTGGGCAAGACGGCGGTAGGCCTTCTTCACGTCGGCGGCCGACGCGTTCTTCGGAACGCCGAGCGTCTTGTAGTAGTCCTTCTGGAACCACTCCTGCCTGATCTCGCCGTTCATGCCCGAACCTTCCGGCTATTTGCGAACGACCTTCACCCCTGCGGGGCGGATCACCCGTCCGCGCAGCGTGTAACCCGGCCGCAACACGTCGGCGACGAAAGGATCGCCCTCCGCCTCGCCAGTCTGCATCAATGCTTCATGAACGGAGGGATCGAACGGTTTCCCGTCGGCCTCGATCTTCTCCAGACCCTCACCCCGAAGGGTCTCGAGCAGCTTGGCGTAGACGAGCTCGACGCCGTGGAGGAACTTGTCGAAGTCGGGCTTCTGCTCCGCAGCGATCAGCGCGAGGTCGAACTCGTCCAGAACCTCGAGGAGACGCCGGATCAGCGGTTCGGCCGCCATCTCGACGGCGCGGGTCTGCTCCTTCAGAACGCGCTTCCGGTAGTTGTCGAAGTCGGCGGCCATGCGCTGGAGGTGCTCGCGGAGCTCCGCCGTCTCGTCTCGCGCACCGCCGGGAGCGTCCGTCGCGAGGGGCGCTGCGCTCCGTCCACTCGCTTCGCTCGTGGACGACCCCTCGCTCTGTCCGCCCCGGCGGTGCGATTCCGACGCCGCAGACCCTTCTCTCGCTTCAGCGTTGCTCGCTTCGCTCGCCTCAGAGCTCCCGCTCCCTCGGACCTTCGCCTCGTCACCGGCCATCCGGGCCGACGAAGCGTCCGCCGACTCTCCCTTGTCGATTGAGACTCGGCGGCGGTCGGTCACCTTGACGCTTCGAGGTCCGCTCTTCTCCGACTCGTCCCGTTGCTTCTCGTTCATCTCAGCTCTTCTCTTCTTGGGTTATCCCTTCGCCTTTACCGCGATCTTCTTCGGCTTGGCTTCTTCGGCCTTTGGAACGTCGATGGTCAGGACACCGCGGTCGAACGACGCTTCGATGGCGTTGGCGTTCGCCGTCTGCGGAAGCGAAAGGGTCCTGGCGAAGGGTCCATACCGCCGTTCCACTCGAAGGAACGAGTCCTCCGGAACGTCCCGGTAGAACGCACGCTCACCACGCACGATGAGCGTGGAGTCCTCCACCGACACCTCGACCGAGTCGGAATCGACGCCTGGCAACTCGACGTTCACCACGAACCGGTCCTTCGTCTCGTAGATGTCCAGAGGCGGCAGCCACGCCGCGCCGGTCGATCCCGACTCTTCGGCGCCTCCATACGTCCGGCCGAAGAGGCGGTTGAGTTCGTTCTGAATCGACATGAGGTCCCGGAACGGGTCCCACCTGGAAATGACCATCTAGGAAGCACCTCCTTCGTCGACGATCTCTCCCTCGACCACATCACCATCGCCGGACTCGGCCGTCTGTGGACCGGCCTGCGGTCCGGACTCCGGCCCGCCGCTCGCAGCGGCGGCCTGGTTCTCCTGGGCCTGCTGCCCTGCGTACATGACCTGACCCACGCGCTGGAACGCCTGCATGAGCGAGTCCGTGGCCGACTTGATGCGGTCCACGTCGTCCCCCTTGAGCGCCTCCCGAACGTCGTCGGTCGTCCTCTTCAGCACGTCCCGGTCTTCTGCCGGCATGCGGTCGCCGTATTCGTTGAGCGCCTTGTCGACCTGGTAGACGAGGTTGTCCGCGTTGTTGCGGGTCTCGGCGGCCTCTCGGCGCTTTCGGTCCTCCTCGGCGAACTTCTCCGCGTCGACCACCATGCGGTCGATGTCGTCCTTGGACAGAGCGGTCCCACCGGTAATCGTCATCTGCTGCTCCTTGCTGGTGGCAAGGTCCTTCGCGGAGACGTTCACGATCCCGTTGGCGTCGATGTCGAAGGCGACCTCGATCTGCGGCATGCCCCTCGGCGCCGGCGGGATTCCCATCAGGTGGAACTTCCCGAGCGATCGAACGCCGGGAGAGAAGACCGTTTCCGCCTCGCCCTGGAGGACGTGCACCTCGACCGTGGTCTGGTTGTCGTCGGCCGTGGTGAAGATCTCGCTCCTTCTGGTCGGAATGGTGGTGTTTCGCTCGATGAGCTTGGTGAAGATCCCACCCTTGGTCTCCACACCGAGCGACAGCGGCGTGACGTCGAGGAGCAAAATGTCCTTCACGTCTCCCTTGAGGACTCCGGCCTGGATGGCGGCGCCAACGGAGACCACTTCGTCGGGGTTGACGCCCTTGTGCGGCTCCTTCCCGCCGGTCAACCCACGAACGAGCTCCTGGATCATGGGCATCCGAGTGGCGCCTCCGACCAGGATGATGTGGTCGATAGCCGAGACGTCCTTGCCCCAGTCCTTGACCGCCTGCTGGAAGGGACCCTTGCACGCGTCGACCAGGTCCTCCGTCATGCGCTCGAACTCCGAACGGGTGAGCTTCATCTCGAGGTGGAGCGGACCCTCCGCCGTGGCCGTCACGAACGGCAGGTTGATGGTGGTCTCCATCACCTGGGAGAGCTCGATCTTGGCCTTCTCAGCAGCTTCCTTCAGCCGCTGCATCGCCATCCGATCCTTGGAGAGATCAACGCCGTGCGCGTTCTTGAACTCCTTGACCAGCCAGTCGATGATCCGCTGATCCCAGTCGTCACCGCCCAGGTTGGTGTTCCCGGCGGTGGCCTTCACCTCGAATACGCCTTCGCCTATCTCGAGCAGCGACACGTCGAAGGTCCCGCCTCCGAGGTCGAACACCAGGATCGTCTGGTCATGTTGCTTGTCCAAGCCGTACGCGAGCGACGCTGCGGTGGGCTCGTTGATGATTCGAAGCACCTCGAGCCCCGCGATCTGCCCGGCTTCCTTGGTGGCCTGGCGCTGTGCATCGTCGAAGTAGGCGGGGACGGTGATGACCGCCTGGGTAACCTTGTCGCCCAGGTACGCCTCCGCGTCCCGCTTCAGCTTGCCGAGGACCTGCGCGGAGATCTCCTGCGGGGTCCACTTCTTGCCGTCGATGTCCAGAGACCAATCCTTGCGGCCCATCTGGCGCTTGATCGAGCGGACCGTCCGGTCTGGGTTGGTGATGGCCTGCCGCTTGGCGACTTCCCCGACCAGGATCTCCCCGGTCTTGGCGAACGCCACGACGGACGGCGTGATCCTCGAACCCTCAGCGTTCGGGACGACGACCGGTTCCCCGGCCTCCAATATGGAGACGACGGAGTTGGTCGTCCCGAGGTCGATTCCAACGGCTCTAGGCATCAATTTCCTCCTGTACGCTTCTCTTTAGCTCGAATTGACGATAAATCTTGAGTGTCATAGTGTCAACTTTCCCGTCGAGCCAAAGCGTTGATCAGGTAGTCCATATGTCCGGTCAGAGCAGAGACCATTAGCTGTTGAAGCAAGCCGGGCAAAACCCCCATAATGGCGGCTCGTCTAAATTGGCCAACGACAACTACCTGAAGAGGAGGGGGCGATGAGCAACGACGCGCCGAAGCTCGGCACGGGGTTGTTTGGCTTCCGTCGCTCTGCCGTACAGGAAATCATGGCGGAAGGTGAAGCGCGGCTTCGGGAGGCCGAGGAGCGGCTCCGCGCGGCAGAGATGAGAGTTTCGGAGCTTCAGCAGGAGCTCGACACGCTCAAGCGCCGCAACGCCCAGATGAACCAGGAGATGCAGCGGTTCGAGGCCGAGGACGCAATGCCCGGTCCCGACGAGTCTCCCGAGCCGGTCCAGTCGGGTCGCGGCTCGTGGGAGGGCGAACTCGAACGGCAGTGAAGGAGGATCGATGAGCACCGAAGAGCCAAGACTTGGCAAGAGCCTGTTCGGGTACGCTCGCTCGGCCGTAGCGCGCATCCTCGCCGACCGCGAGATCATGCTTCGTCAGGCGGAGGGAGCGGTGCGGGACACGGAGACCCGCGCCGAGGAGCTCGAGAAGGAGCTCGCAGAGGTCCGCGCGCTGAACGCTCGGCTGGACCGGCAAATGGAGCGCTTCCACGTAGACGTCGATTCGGTTCCGGTCGAGGAGCCAATTGGCCGTATAGCTGATTCGCCCGAGCTGGAGATGGAGGCAGAAGCCGTGGACGAAGACGAAGACATGCCGATGTTCGCGGAACCGATATCGATGTGGGACCCCGAGAGCAGCGGATCAGAGGAGGTCTTCTCGACCATCCAGGCGCAGGATCCGGTTCGCCGTGACACCGCTCCCCAGGAGGACTCGGACGACACGTACGCGGAGGACACGTCCGCATTCTGGGCTCCGGTCGAGTACGCAGCGGCGTCGGTCCGAGGGTCCGAAGAACAGTCCGCGCAGCAGGGCGCTGAGCCGTCCTGGTTCTCCGGATACGAAGTAGAGTCCAGGGCTGAAACCGCGCCGGAGCCAGTGGAGGACGCATCTGACGTTATGAGAAACGACGTCGACGCAGGAGAGCCCCGCCCTCGGCGGCCGGAAGCCACCTCGAGCTTCAGCGAAGAGCTGGCCGGGATTCTTGCCGCCGCTGAAGAGTCCGCGGCGGGCATCGTCGAGCGCGCCCGGATCACCACCGAACGACAGATCACGGAATCCACGAGGTTGTGGCGCGAGGTCGAGGCGGAAGTCACTCGGTTCTCGTCGTGGCGGGAGCAGATCGAACCGGTCATTCGCCGGATCGCTTCGAAGGTGGATGACGTTCGGGCGAGGATCGAGGAAGTGCCCGAACGGATCCGCGAAGCGCTCGCTCCGATGGCCGACTCGATCTCGTCGCTTGACAGCGACATGGCCGAACTCGCCGCGGCCAGCACCCCACCCCTCCTCCTCAAGCCTTCGGGATTGGAGGAGCGCGAGAACGAGGTCCTGGAGGCGCGGGAGCGCGAGGACCAGTTCGCACAGGCTGGCGCCGGTGGCAACCCGGTTGCATCCGAGAACACCTCGCCCGCCGAAGGCGAGTACAGCGCCGAAAGCGCCGAAAATCTGACCGAAGGCTGACAGCAGAGCCTCGAGCGTGCTCTCGTCCGTAGGAGCTGCCCTGCTTGGCCTGAGCCTGGTTAGGCCTGCGTTCCTGTTCCTGGCGGCCGGGGCCGCATTCGCCATCTTCTCGCGTCGCGCCTACGACCTCTACCGGTTCGTTCGGCTCGGACGACCGGTCAACCGGTTCGACGACCTGCCCCAGCGCGTCGAGCAGGAAGCCGTGGTGGTCCTCGGACAGCGAAAGCTGCTCCAGCGCCTCGGCCCCGGACTCATGCACGCCTTCATCTTCTGGGGCTTTCTGATCTTGCTGACGACCATCGTCGAGGCAATCGGCGAGGTCTTCTTCCGTGACTTCGCCATCCCGCTGATCGGCCGCTCGGGATGGCTCGGACTGCTCCAGGACGTCTTCTCGGTGCTGGTGATCGTCGGGATCGGGATGGCCGTCTACTACCGGAAGGTTCAGCGGCCCGAGCGCTTCAAGGGAAGCCACCTGGAGGAAGCCGACTTCATCCTCCTGATGATCCTTGGAATCATCCTCACGCTGCTCGCGCTGAACGGCGCGAAAATCGCGCTCGGAATCAACGAAGCGCCCAAGGAGTGGATCCCCGCCAGCAACCTGGTGGCACAAATCTTTGAGCCGATGAGCGAGGGCACCGTCGATTTCTTCGAGAACGTGTTCCTGTGGTCCCACCTCCTGCTGATCTTCGGATTCCTTGCCTACATCCCGTACTCCAAGCACCTGCACATCTTCGTGTCCGAGATCAACGTGTTCTTCACCAAGACGAAGCCGCGCGGGAAGATCGAAAAGCTCGACATCGATCTGGAAGCCGCGGACGGTGACGTCCGGCTGGGCGCCGGGACCATCGAGGACCTCTCCTGGAAGCAGATGCTGGACCTCTATTCGTGCACGGAGTGCGGCCGGTGCCAGAGCCAGTGCCCGGCGTGGAACACCGGCAAGCCGCTGTCTCCGAAGCTGCTGATCATGAACCTTCGAGACCACCTGTTTGAGAAGGGACCCGAGATCCTCACCGCAAAGAGCCGTGGCCGCGAGTACGAAAAAGAACCGCTGAACCCGAACGTCGTCGAGGACGAGGTGGTGTGGGACTGCACAACCTGCGGAGCTTGCGTGTACGAGTGCCCGGTCGACATCGAGCACATCGACCACATCATCGACATGCGGCGAAACCTCGTCATGGCCGAGTCGCGGTTCCCCCAAGAGGCCGGGCTTCTGCTTCGCAACCTGGAGAGCTCTTCGAACCCGTGGGGGGCCGACCAATCCACCCGCGCCGACTGGGCCAAGGGCATTGGCGTGCGCATCCTGCAGGACGGGCAGGCCCCCGAGTACCTCTACTGGGTCGGGTGCGCCAGCTCCTTCGACGACCGGGCGAAGAAGATCGCGCAGGCGGTCGCCGCCCTCCTCCAAAAGGCGCAGGTCCCCTTTGCCATCCTCGGACCACGGGAGCTGTGCAACGGCGACCCCGCCCGGCGGATCGGGAACGAGTACCTCTATCAGGAGCTTGCGCGGAGGAACGTGGAGACGCTGAACGCATCCGGCGTTCGAAAGATCGTCGTCAACTGCCCGCACTGCTTCAACACGCTGAGGAACGAGTACCCGGACTTCGGCGGCGACTACGAAGTGATTCATCACACCGAACTCTTTGCGCGGCTGATGAAGGACGGCCGACTTCGTGCCAGCACCGAAGTGAACGAGGTTCTCACGTATCACGACCCGTGCTACCTGGGACGTCACAACGGCGTGTACGACGAACCGCGGGACGTCCTCGAGCAGATCCCGGGCCTCACGCAGACGGAGATGCCGCGGCACCGCGAGCGCGGCTTCTGCTGCGGCGCTGGCGGCTCTCGCATGTGGATGGAGGAGCGACTGGGGAAGCGGGTGAACGTCGAACGTACGGAGGAGGCCATCGCGACGGGCGCGGACAGCATGGGAGTGGCGTGCCCGTACTGCCTCATCATGCTCGACGACGGAGCGAAGGCCAAGGGTGAGGCGATCAAGGTCGTCGACGTGGCCAACGTCGTGGCCGAAGCGACGGAGTCCCGGCAAGCGTAGTTCCAAACGACCTCGGTCGAGGCCGACTGGCACGTCCACAAGGTCTCCCCCACCCCTACTTTCGGCCCTCAAGGACCTGCGCCGTTCGACCGATATTCGCCCTGGAACTTCCTTGCATCCAGGACTTCGGAGCCTAGAATTTGACTTCCTCCGCAGTGGAGAGGAACCGCAGAGAGCCTTGGGGCCGACCGCCAGAGCGACCTTCCCCGCCAGGCAAGTCGGGGTCGAAGGCCCGCTCCGAAGTGCAGCCGCCTGACGGCGGGGACCGGGGCAGACGGGGCTACGACCACATGGCGATCGAGGACTTTGAGACTCAAAGCGTGACGGGAGGCAGCGCGGGGAGCGCGGCCCCTTCCCGGACGCAGCGACGCCGACCGCGCCGTACCGACACGGCCCTGCCCGATCCGTCGAGCGACTCATTCCCCCTCATCGGAAGCGACGAGGACCGTGGGGTCCTCCGCACGGCACTCGCCGGAGTGAGGAAAGAGCTCGGCTTCGAAACCGCCAGTGTGTACGCCAGCAGCCCCGACGGATGGAGGCTTCTGGAGCGAGAGGGACCGGTTCGTCCATGGCACGGGGTCCTGGACCCGGGCATCCTCGAAGGCACCAGTGAAGTCGCCGAGTACTCGGACGTGAGCGCGGTCCCCGGCGTCGGCCCCCGCCTCGCCGCACTCGGTTGCAGAAGCGTGGCCATGTTGCCGCTGCCACAGTCGACTCGGCTGCTGCTCGACTCCGGAACACGGGTCCCCTCCGGCGGGTGGATCGACCGGGCCCGACCCTACCTCGACCTCATGGCGATCATGACCGGTCCCGCGTGGATGGCCGCCGGAGCACTTCGCAACCACGAGGAGGTCGCCGCGCTCAGCCGGACGTTCGCCGCCTGCCAAGAAGTGCTTTCGACCGCAGATGCGCGCGCGGAAGACCTGCTCGATAGGGTTCGGGAGGCGCTCCGCGCCGATGAGCTGTTCCTGGTTCGCGAGAACGAATCGACCGCTTTCGTGATGACGTCGCCGGGTGGAACGGTTCGTGACCTATCCCCCGAAGCCAGGAACTGGCTCTCGCTCGTCCGGGAAGGCGGGTTCGACGACGAACGGCTTCGGACCGTCGCCATCCTGGTGGGTGCGTCCTCGCGTGCGCTCGCTGCCGCCAGCGGCCGTGAAGGCTCCGAACATGAGCTCGTCGTCGCGGGGTGGGCGGAAGGCCCGTCGCTCTCGGCCGTGTCCATGGACGTGGCTGCCCACGCCGTCTCGACGGCTCTGGCCGCCATGCAGACCCGCCACCGAGCGGTGAGCTCGGTTGTCGACCGCGAGCGAACCAGGATGGCCTACGCCCTTCACGACGACTTGATTCAGACGGTCACCGGCGCGGTGCTGGAGCTGGAAGCGCTCCGCAAGCGCATCGAACGCGATCCGGAAGAGGCCATTGGCGCCCTGGACCGCTCGACGTGGGAGGTGCGCCGGGCGTTAGCCGAGCTTCGGGGAACGCTCTTCGAGCTCTCGCAGGGAGACGACGAACCGGAAGCGCCCACCGCACCACTGGCCCGGTACGTGGAGGACGTGGTGAAGCGGTGGCGCCTTCCTGCACGAGTTGCGGTAAAAGGCGACCTGAACGCCGTCGCACCTCGGGTCCTTGCGGTTGCCTACTCCGTGATCCGCGAGGGTCTGACCAACGCGGCGAAGCACGCCGCCGGCTCCAACGTCACCGTGACGCTTTCGGCTTCGGACAACGAGCTCACCGTGACGGTGGCCGACAGCGGTCGCGGTTTCTCCCGCGACGACGAGAACGCCGCACGCGCGGCGAATCACTTCGGCCTCAATATGCTTCGGGCGCGCGTCCACGACGTTGGCGGCACCCTGGACGTCCAGTCCAGATCGGGAAGAGGAGCGCGGCTCATCGCCCACCTTCCAATGCGGACGGAGCCGCGGTGAAGATTCTGCTGGTCGACGACCACACTCTCGTCCGCAAGGGTCTGATCCACTTGCTGGCTTCGGTCCTTTCCGACGCGCACGTCGACGAGGCGGAGAACGCCGACGACGCGATGGAAAAGCTGCGCGCTGCCAAGTACGACGTGGCGCTGGTGGACATCCGGTTGCCCGGGCGCGACGGTCTGGATCTCCTCAAAGAGATTCGGTCGGAGTGGACCGATGTTCCGGTCATCATCCTCTCGAGCTACGACAACGGGGAGTACGTCAAGACGGCCCTGGCCGACGGCGCAGCCGGTTACCTCCTGAAAGACACGACTCCCGACGACCTGGTTCAGGCCATCACGGTGGCGATGAGCGGATCCGGGAACGTGCTTTCCCCGCGCGCCGTACGGAACATGTTCGACGTCACGAGCGCCGCTCCTCAGGTTCGCGAAGAGCCGGCGCATTCCGACGCCGGCCTCACCAAGCGCGAATCGGATGTTCTTCAGCTCCTCGCCAAGGGCTGCAGCAACCGGGAGATCTCGAGGCAGCTCTTCCTCTCCGAGAAGACGGTGAAGGCGCACCTCGCCGCCGTCTTCCGCAAGCTCGGGGTGACCAACCGAACCCAGGCCGCCATGGTGGCCGTGACGAAAGGGCTCGGCGGTCCTGTCAGCGCGGGCGCGCATTAGCGCCGGGCAGTAAAAGTCTCAGTTCCCCGGGCACCGAAAGGCGGTTGTTCTTCGGTCCTTTGACTGTTGTGCCGCCAAGCTAAGCTGGATTGAATTCGAGGGGGAATTCCCATCCCGCGAGGCGGTCAAGGAGACTATGAACAGGGACGTCCCGCCCTCACGACTCGCTGAAGGAGCAGGGGGGCTAGGACCGGATCACGTCATTTCGGGTGATGCAGGATCGGACGAAGAGATCCTGCAGGCGGTCGGCCGCGCCTTCGACGAGAACGATGACCCTGAACGGTCCGGAGGCGTCGATGTCCTCGACCTGGCGGACTCAGACCCGTGGGTCGGGAACCAGCTTCCCGAGGAACGCCATCGGAGGCGGCGGGCGAAGGGGCGGCGGGACGCGCTGACTCGCATGGCGACCGGCGAGCTGGAGCCCGGCGACGTGGAAGCGGCCGTGAACATCATGTCGAGCCATCCCGATCCCGAGACGAGATGGCTGGCTGCCGAAACCCTGACGAGGTTCCCTCGGATCGTTCCCCTTTCCGTTCCGGCCAGAGCCCTGAAGGATCCGGATGACCGCGTGAGGGCGACGGCAGTCCGCATCGCCGCCGCCCACGGAGGGCCCGCGGCGCCGCTCCTCCTTCCGCTCATCACCGCGCGGACGTGGCCGCTCGCCCAGCAAACCGCGCTGAACACGCTGCCGCACCTGGTCGCCGCTCCCGACGCTCTCGCCCCGCGCGACGTGAATCGCCTGGTGGAGGCGGTCGCCGCGCTGGATCCGCCTCCGTTCGGCGCGGAGATTCCCGGGTTTGGGGCGCTGGCCAGAGCCCTGGGGATCGATCGACTTGCGGAACAGCTCGATGCGCCCGATCGGCGGCGTATCGGCGCCGTCCGTCTCCTCTCGACGGAAGGGAGCCCGCGATCCCTTCGAACGGTGGCGTCCATGACTGGAGACCCCGTCGAGGAGATCCAGTGGGCGGCGGCCAGAGCGATGGCCTCTCTGGAAACACAGCCGCCTCCTCGGACGGTGCCGGACGAGCGTGGGCCGATGGACGCCGAGGGTGACGAGGCCGGCGACGACGAAGTACTCGCCGCACTCGTCCGGGGCTTGACCGATCCGGAGGAGGTCGTCCGGTCGCAGGCCATCGCCGCTCTCCACAGAATTCGCCCTGGGCTCATCAAGCGGTGGGCCACTCGGGCGCTCCGCGGTAGGGATAGGAGTCGAAACGCACTGGGCGCGGCGGTGGTTCGTCACCTTCGCATCCTCGATTCGGCTCCCCTCCTTCTTGATGTCGCCAGCCAGGTTCCGCGCGACGAGGCCGCGCCCTACCTGGCGGCGCTGAAAGCCATCGACCTGGAGCCGGGGACCCTGGTGGACCTTCTGTCTTCTGTCGATCCGACCCACCGCCAAACGGCAGTCCGGCTGGTCTGGCAGCTGGGTGGAAACTCGGTCCTCCCCTATCTCCCGCCGCTTCTAGACGACAGCTCCGGTCCGGTTCGAATGGCGGTCCTCGAGGTGCTGACCGAGTCGGGTGATCCTTCGGCCGCCAGGTTCGCGCAACACCTCTTGGAATCGGACTCGTCGGCAGCGGTCCGGGCCACCGCGATGCAGCTGCTCGCCCGCCGCGGCGGGACCGCCCGCGTCGCGGCGATGGCGCAGGCGCTTCGCGACCCCGATCCGGACGTCCGGGCCACGGCGATCGAGACGCTCCCTCCCGCTCTGTCGGGCGAGGTCGCCGAGCTTCTGCTCTCAGCATTCATGGACGAGGACGAACGGGTATGGCGGCCGACCGTTGCTCACTTGGCGGAGCTTCCAGAGCGAGATCTCCCCCTCTTGTGGTCCGCCATCCGCGACGCCCCAGAGCCGAAGCGCGACGAGCTTCTCTCGGCCCTTGAGCGCTACGACTCCGATCGCCTCGCGAAGCTCGCTCTGGACAACGCGCAGACGCCGGACGCGGCAAGCCGTGGGCTCACCATTCACGTGGCCGCCCGGGCCGGGACGACCGAGTCCACCTCGCTGGTCGTCAGCGCGCTGGAGGATCCCGACCCGTTCGTTCGACGAACGGCGGCCGCCGCCATGTCGACCCTCCGGAATCCTCTCGCCGTCCAGGCGCTATCACGGGCCCTCGCGGATCCGCACGCCGAGGTCCGAGTGGAGGCGGTCCGCGCGCTGGGCATCATCGACGATGACAGCGTCCCTGGAGCGCTGATCTCCGCGCTCAACGACCCCGAGATCAGAGTCCGCGAAATGGCCGTCGACGCTCTGGGCCGGTGGCGGTCGCCCGGCGTGGCGAGGAGGCTCGCTGCGACGCTCGGCTCGCCGGACCTTCGAGCCACCGTGCGCGACGTGCTGATCCGCATGGGACAGTCGGCCGTGCAGCCGCTCACGGAGGTCGCGATCGGCGACGACCTCGACGCCGCGCTGGTGGCCGGAGAGATCCTCAACGAGATCGTTGGCGTAACGAGTTTCGTCACCGAGCTTTCCTCCACGGACCCGGACGCCCGGCTGCGTGCCGTTCTGGTGCTCGGCGTGATCGGGGGACCGGTCGCGGCCGAGGCGCTGATGACCATGGTCACGGACCCCGACGTTCGAATCCGTGCGCAGAGCGTTGTGCTGCTGGGGGAACTCGGAGATCCGCGGGCCGTCAAGGTCTTGAAGCGCGTCTTCACCAGCGACCCCGTGTCCGAAGTAGCGGCGGCAGCTGAGGAATCCCTGAGGGAGCTGGGGGCCCTTGCGCCCGACGACGAGAAGCCGGTCCACCCTGACGTGCCGGAGGCACCTCCCGAGCCGGATGGCCAGGGGACCTTCGACCGATAGCGCGTCGAGCCGAACCCCCATAGGCTCTCCCCACGATGACCGATGAAGACCAGTTGGAGCCTCAGCTCGCGCCCGCCGAAGTCGAGGAAGCCCTTGGTTCGACTGACCCCCAGGCTCGCGCCCAAGCCCTGCTCCGAGCACGGCGGGAGGCCGGATTGGAACGCATTCTGGTCCAGGCACTCGAGGACGATGAATCCCGCGTACGGCGGGCGGCGGTCCGAGCGCTGGCAGCTCTGCGAGGCCCCCGGGGGACGCGCGCACTGATGCAGGTGGCCGCCCATGATCTATCCGGAAACGTCAGGGCCGAGGCCATCGCGGCGCTGGGAAGGATCCTGGAAACCCGTTCCCCGGATGCCGCGGCCCTTGACGAGGACGAGGACCACTAAGCTGCTTTTCAGATCTTCACGCTGATCGGCTGGCGAATCAGCTGAAAGGCCGCGGGCGTACGCCCGAGCACGCGCCCATCGGCTTCGAGCACGAGCTGGCGGTCGGATTCGAACGTAATGTTTCGCCCCTTCATCTCGACGATGTGCCGATGCGGAAGGTGCTCGCCGCGAAACATCTTCGGAAGCTCGGTAAACGCTTCTGACTTCGGGCCGGTCATCACGAGGACGTCCAACAACCCGTCGCCCGGCCACGATCGCGGAGAGATCATCAGACCACCACGGTGGAACTGCCCGTTCGCCACGACGAGGTCACGAACGGATTCCTCGAGCGTCTTCCCGTCCACCGTCACACGCCCCCGAGCCGGATGGAAAGTTGCGAGCGTCGACCAAAACGCCGTGAAGTAGGCGGCCCTTCTCAGCCGGCGGCGAAGCCGCTGGGACCGCGCGAGCGTCGCTCCGGCCAACCCCAACTCCGCGACGTTGGCGAAGTAGGTGGTGCGAGGGGCTTCACCCGAGTCCGGCTGGAACGTCACCTTTCCCACATCGATGGCGAACGTCCCGCCGCCCTCGAGGTAGCCCGACGCTCGTTCCACATCCGACGGCAGGCCAAATGTCTTGACGAAGTCGACGTCCGCCGTCGCTGGCAGGACACCGAGGATTGGCCCCTCACCGATTGGCCGGTCGTCTTCGATCATTCCGTTCACGACGTCGTTCACCGTTCCGTCATCTCCGACGGCCACGATGAAGCGCTCGCCGGCTCTTAGCGCTTCTCGCGTCGCTTGGGCGGCGTCGGATGAATCGCCCACCTCCACCGTGCGGTTCTCGAGATCTCGTTCGCGAAGTTGGTTGAGAACCGCTGCAGGGTCGAGCCCCCTCGTTCTGCGGTCGACCACAAGGACCAGGCGGCCGAACGGGCTGGTCAAGGAGTCAGGTCGTGGTCAGGCCGAGAATCAGGAATCGTCGCCCTCGCGAGCGAATTCCTCGAAGAATCGGCTCGCCGTGGGGCCGCGCTGCCCCTGGTACTTGCTCCCTCGAACCGACGAACCGTAGGGGACCTCGGCCGCCGTCGTGAGGCGAAAGAACGAGATCTGCCCGATCTTCATTCCTGGATAGATGGTGATGGGGAGGTTCGCCACGTTCGAGAGTTCGAGTGTCAGATAGCCGTCCCAGCCAGGGTCCACGTATCCGGCGGTCGAGTGGATCAGGAGTCCAAGCCTCCCGAGGGACGATTTTCCCTCGAGGCGGGCGACGAGGTCGTCGGGAAGTCGCACGCGTTCCAGCGTCGACCCCAGCACGAACTCGCCTGGATGGAGGATGAACGGCACCTTCTCCTCGACCTCCACCAATTCTGTGAGGTCGGGCATCTCGGCCTTGACGTCGATGTACGGATACCGGGCGTTGTGGAATGTCCGAAACCGTCGGTCGACGTGGAGGTCCACCGAGGAGGGCTGGACGCACGCGTCGTCGAACGGATCGATTTCGATTCGACCTTTGGAGATCTCTTCGCGGATGGAGCGATCGGACAGGATCATTCGGGCGAGGTTACAATCTCGCTGCTCCGCGGATGTAGTTCAGTGGTAGAACGCGAGCTTCCCAAGCTCGAGGCGGGGGTTCGATTCCCCTCATCCGCTCCACTCATCGAACCGGGGTCATCGGCTCTTCTCGTTGGGAAAGAAATCGCGGAGCCGACGGGCACAGGTCCTGAAGAGGGCACACCTCACACGCGGGCCGGCCGGCCCGGCAGATCGCCCTTCCGTGCCGGATCATCCCCACGTGCATGGGCACCCGGAGCCGTGGAGGGACCAGATTCTCCATCACGCCGTGGGCCCGGACCGCATCCGTCTCCGGCCCGAAGAACCCGAGCCGAAGCGACACCCGGTAGACATGCGTGTCGATTGGAAGCGCCGGACGGCCAAGCGAGAAGGCCAGAACGCAGGCCACGGTCTTCGGTCCGACGCCCGGAAGGGACAGCAGGTACGCGCCGACCCGCTTCGAGGGAGCGCCTTCCATCCACGACAAGTCGAACGAACCGCCTTCCCGGTCGCGGATCTCGTCGAGGATCGACAGGATCCGCCTCGCCTTGATCTTCGACAGGCCGCCGGTACGAATGGCCTGTTCCAAGGCCTCCTCCGGGGCATCGGCGAGCGCTTCCCAGGTCGGAAAACGCGCCCGCATGGACGCAAACGCGCGGTCTCGATTGGCGTCGTTTGTGTTCTGTGAGAGCACCGTGAGGATGAGCTCCTCCAGTGGGTCGAGCCTCCTCGGCGCGTCGAGCGGCCCATGTCTTGCCCGAAGGCGGCGATGCACCTCGCGAACGAAGGCCGGCGTCGGCGAAGTGGCGGGAGTCGAGCGGCGCACGACTCATCATTGCATTCCCCTGGCCGCGTTCCGGAACAGCGTCAGGTGCGGCAGGAAGGTGAGCGGGATGGTCGCGGTGGGGCCGTTGCGGTGCTTCGCCACGATGATGTCCGCCTTGCCCTTGACCTGAGGGTCGTCGGAGTCCTCCCGGTGGATGAACATGACCACGTCGGCGTCCTGCTCCAGGCTTCCGCTCTCACGCAGGTCAGAGAGCTGCGGCCGCTTGTCCGCGCGACTCTCCGGGTTCCGGTTCAGCTGGGATACGGCAAGGACCGGAACGTCCAGCTCCTTGGCCAGGAGCTTCAGCGAGCGGCTGATCTCGGCGACCTCTTGCTGCCGGTTCTCGGCGCGTCCGGGGCCGGACATCAGCTGAAGGTAGTCAACGATGATGAGGCCGAGGCCACGGCGGCTCGAAGCCATCCTTCGGGCCTTCGCCCGGATATCGACGATGGTGACGTTGCCCGAGTCCACGATGTACAGCGGCGCCTCATGGAGAACCTCGGCGGCCTCCACGATCCGGCTCCACTCTTCGGTCGCCACCCGTCCTGATCGGACCTTGTCCCAGGGGACCTTCGCTTCTCCGCACAGAAGGCGCATTCCGATCTCGAACCGCGACATTTCCAGCGAGAACATGGCCACCGGGTTCTCGTCGACCGCGACGTTCCGGGCGATGTTCGTCACCAGCGAGGACTTCCCGACGCCCGGCCTGGCGGCGACGATGATGAGATTGCCTCGCTGCATGCCGGACAGCAGCTCGTCCAGGTCGACGAAGCCGGTGGGGACGCCGGAAAAGTCGCTGTCGCGCTGCTGGATGTGTTCCAGCGCGGCGATGCTTTCGTCGACCAGGTCCCTGAGCGGAATGACCTGATCCTGCTCGTCCTGCCGGGCCACACCGTACATGAGCGCCTCGGCTTCATCGGCGGCCTTCCGGGGGTCGTCGGGCACGGCGTACGCGATTGACATGATCCGGGACGCTGCGTCGATCATCCGCCGCAACAACGCGTTGTCGCTGACGATCCGCGCGTAGTACGCCGCGCTGGCCGGCGTCGGCACGGTCTCCACCAGGTTGTAGACGTAGAGCGGCCCTCCGACCTCCGCCAGGGTGTGGCTGCGCTTGAGCTCTTCGACGCAGGTGATGGCGTCGACGGGTTCACCCCGGGCGTATATGGCGAGAACCGCCTCGTAGATGTTGCGGTGCGCCGGACGGTAAAAATCCCCCGGCTTGAGCACCTCCACGACGGCCGCAATGGCTTCGGGTGACAGCATCATTGAGCCGAGGACCGACTCTTCGGCCTCCAGGTTGTGCGGCGGCACCCGCTCCGGCCGCTGCCGTCGGACCTCCTCAGCCGTTCTGGCCATCATCCTCCCCTCGGTCGGGGCGAACCCTAGCCGTCAGCCGGTCTGAACATCTACGCGGAAGGCCTGTGAGGGAATCGGGGAAACGCTGTGGATACACGTGATGACCTGCGACAACAGCCGCGCGGAGTTGTCGGACAGGTTTGGACCGCATGATCTGAGCATGGTATGTGCCGCCGGTGACACGGCCGGAGCAGCACAAACGCCCCGTGCCGGCCAGCGCGGGACTACCTTGCGACGACCTCCACCGTCACCCTGGCGGTGACCTCAGGATGCAGATGGATGGCGATCTCATGGGTGCCGAGGCTTCTGATCGGCTCCGCGAGGTCGATGTGCCGCCGGTCCACGGCCACGCCGGTGGCCTTCTCGATCTCCTGGGCCAGCGTGTGCGCGGGGAGGCTCCCGAAGAGCCGGCCGTCCTCCCCTGATTTGGCCGAGACCCGTACCGTCGTTGCCGACAGGCGCTGCGCCGTGGTGTTCGCCTCCTCGAGCGCCGCTGAGACCCGCCTGTCGTGGGTCTGCCGCAGTCGGGCGGCGTGGCGGATGGCGCCCTTTGAAGCAGGCGCCGCCATTCCCTTCGGGATCAGGAAGTTCCGGGCATATCCGTCGGCGACCTCGACGACGTCACCGGGCGCGCCGAGCTTTTCGACCGGACGTTGGAGGATGATCCTCATCGAGCGGTGTACGGCAGCAGCGCCATCTCCCGGGCGTTCTTCACGGCCGTGGCGACCTCCCGCTGGTGCTGGGCACAGTTTCCGGTGACCCGGCGCGCTCGGATCTTCCCTCGGTCCGACACGAACTTCCGCAGCAGCGTGACGTCCTTGTAGTCGACGTAGGTGATGTTGTCCTTGCAGAAGACGCAGAACTTCTTACGCTGCTTCTTCTGCCAGCCCTTCTCTTCCTTCTCCCTGCGCTTTCTCTGTCCCTTAGGCAATTGGCGTTTCCTCCTGCGGGCCACCCACCCCGACCGAAACGTTCTCCGACCAATCCGGCGCCGCGGCTCCTCGTCCTTGCCGTTCGACCTTGGCGGTCGCCCACTTCAGGCTGGGAGCGACCTCCTCAGCCTCGATCTCGACCTTGGACCGCCGCTCCCCTTCGGGCGTCTCCCACGAGTTGGTCCGAAGGCGGCCGACCACCACCACCCGGCTGCCCTGGGTGATGGACTCGGCGACGTTCTCGGCGAGCGTCCTCCACGCCGTCACGTCAAAGAACGACGTGTCCGCGTCCTTCCACTGGCCCGACTCGTCGCGGACCCTGCGGCTCACGGCAACGCCGAACTTTACCAGCGCGGCTCCGTTCGGCGTGTACCGAAGCTCCGGGTCGCGGGTGACGTTCCCCACGATCATGACCTGGTTGTCCTGTGCCATCTTCATCACCACCCTTGCTTCATGCCGCTCTTCGGCCGATGGCGTGCCGAAGAGGGGGAAGGTCCTAAGCCGCTCCCGCCTCCCGGGAGGGCACCTCGGGCCGCACGACGATCTTGAACCTCAAGACCTCGTCGGCCAGGGCGAGTACGCGATCCAGCTCCTTGATGATGCCGGGGTCGGCCGCGCACTCCACGATGATGTAAAAGCCTTCGGTTTGACGGCGGATTTCGAAGGTGAGGCGTCGCTTCCCCCACCGGTCGACCCGGCGGACTTCTCCTCCCCCGTCGCCGACAATCGCCGAAATCCGGTCGGTAACGCCCGTGACGAGCCGGTCGTCGGCGTCCGGCGGCAGGATGAGCATGATCTCGTAGGTTCGCACGCACCCTCCTCTGGTCTGTGCGGCCCCCCGTGGGGAGCAGGAGTTGGCTCTCCAATCGTACCAACGACCCCAAATCGGCTCCGGCGCGCATCCCGCCGAATGGTACGGGCAGGGTCTGACACAACTCGGATACACTCTCCAGAGAGAGCCGTGCACTCTTGGAAGGAGGCGCGAGCCATGGCCATCACGGTCCGAGATATCCGGGCCTTCAAGGAACGCGGCGAGCGGTTCATCATGCTCACCGCGTACGACTACCCGACCGGCCAGATCCTGGACGAGGCCGGGGTCCCGGTCATCCTGGTCGGCGACTCGCTCGCCCAAAACGTCCTGGGGTACGAAACCACGCTCCCCGTGACGATGGACGAAATGCTCCACCACACCAGGGCCGTCGCCCGGGGCGCCAAAAACGCCCTCATTGTGGGCGACATGCCGTTCTTGTCGTATCAGGCGTCCACTGACGAGGCGATCCGCAACGC
>JALYGK010000139.1 GCA_030777105.1 Actinomycetota bacterium
CATTCCGCCGCACAGTCCGTTCGCCGCGTCGCCGATCCCGATGCGGACCGGCCCGGCGCCGATCTCGAGCACCGGGACATGCGGAAAGCCGTTCGCGAAGCGGAAGCCCGAGCTGCTCGGGACGAAGCCGGGAACATGCATGCGCTTCATGAGATCAGGATGGTCAGAAGGCAAGAATCACCGGCTGTTTTTCGTGGATTGAGCGCCATAATGAAGCATGGCCGACGATCCGATCCCGCGGCGCATTCGTCGCCGTCCTCTCATGCTTGCCTTGCTGCTCGGCGCAATTGCCCTGGCGGGCGCGTGCAGCTCGGAATTCGAATACATCGAGAATTCGGAAGCGAAGACGTACTTCAAGGTGCCGAAGACCTGGCGCCTGTTCCACGAGGATGAGGTCTTCGCCAGCAACATCGCGAGCATGTCCCCGCAGCAGGAGGCCGCGACGCGCCGCGCCATCTGGCTGGTCGCCTTCGACGCAAACCCACGACCGTCGATTCGAAATCTGTTGCAGACAACGAAATACCCTAACGGCATCGCCCGGGTCAGTTCGCTCTCTGACGAGGCCCGGGACGCCTTCTCGTTCCAGGCACTCCGGAATGTCATCTTCCCCATCGACGAGACCCTCAGCCAGGATCCACAGGCGGTCGAGATATTGGGAATCGAGGATCTGGTCCTCAAGGATGGGTTCAGAGGAAGTCGTATCATCTTCAACATTCGACGAGACGAGAGCTTCCTGACGGTCAATCAAACAGGGCTCGTGGATTCGGAGACCAGGTCCCTTTATCTGCTGGTGGTCGGGTGTGAGGCGCATTGCTATGTGCAACATCAGAAGGCCATCGACGAGGTGGTCGAATCGTGGACTGTAAGGGAGCGCTGAGTTGAGCGACGACGGCAAGCAGGGACTGTCCTGGCCGGATCACGACACCGGTCCGACGCCGCCGCCCGAGTACAAGAGCCGGGAACGCGACGAGGAGCGAGTCACCAGGAAGCCCATGGCCATGTGGGACCGGATCAAGATCCTGGTCCTTCTCCTGGGTGCGTTCGCCGTACTGGTGTGGGCCGAGTACGCGGAGGGGATCGAGCCGATCGGTGTGGCGCTCTCCCTGACGGCCAGAGCCCATGCGTGGTTGCTCATCCTGGCGGGACTCGAGCTCGTTCGTCAGCTGCATTATCTGATCAGCGAACGGTCGGCCCGCTACCACCACTTCTGGACGCAGCGGGTCTTCGGCGGATTCGCCCGCCGGACCGGCCGCATGAACGACTGGAACCGCTACCGCATCAGCCGCGCGCTCAAGTGGCTGTTCTTCTTGGTGATCTTCGACCTGGTTCTCGCCAGGATCCTCAACGAATCACCGGCGCTGGCGCTCATCAGGCTGCCGGCCATCATCTTCCAGGCCCTGCCGATGATCCTCCAGGTCGTCTTCATCATGTTCATCGCTGTCGGTCAGTTCATCGCGATCTTCTGGTTCCTCTCGAAGGGCGGTGTCGACGTTTACTTCCCGGACGACATCAAGACCCGGTACACCGACGTGTGGGGCCAGGACAAGGTTGTCGAGAAGGTCAAGGAGAACATGGTGTTCCTCGAGGACCCCGAGTCCATCGAGGAGAAGGGTGGCTACGTCCCGGGCGGAGTCCTATTGTGGGGGCCGCCCGGGACCGGAAAGACGCTCATGGCGGAGGCCGTGGCCGGCGAGACCGGCAAGCCGTTCGTGTTCGTGGAGCCGGGCGCCTTCATCAACATGTTTTTTGGCGTCGGGATCCTCAAGGTCAAGTCGCTGTTCCGCCGGCTCCGGAAGCTCGCCGTCCGATACGGGGGCGTGATCGCCTTCTTCGACGAGGCCGACGCGCTGGGCAACCGTGGAGCTCTTCAGCCTACGGGTCCGTGGAACAACATGAGCCCCGCCGGCTCGGCGCCGTGGTCAACGAAACCATCCTGCAATGGCCTTTCGTACCTCGCGCAGACCACGACGACCGCGCTTCTCCAACACAGCCTGCAGAGCCGCCTCGAGACTGGCACCGGCGAACGCGGAGGCCGGGTGATTGATCGCATCATCATGGGTGCTGGAATGGGTGGTGGCGGAATGGGCACCCTCCAGGCGCTGCTCACCGAGCTGTCCGGTCTGAAGAAGCCCAGGGGTTTCTTCAACCGCGTCGTACGAAGGGCGCTGGGGATGCGGCCGAAACCGCCGCCGAAGTACCGGATTCTCGTGATGATGGCCACCAACATGCCCCAAGCGCTCGACGAGGCGCTTCTGCGTCCCGGCCGGCTCGACCGGATCTATAAGGTCGGCTACCCGTCGAAGGCGGGCCGCATCAGAACGTACGAGGGCTACCTGGACAAGGTCAGGCACAAGCTCACGGCAGAGGAAATCGACAAGCTGGCGACCATCACGCCCTATGCCACGGGCGCCACCATCAAGGACATGATCAACGAGGCGCTCATTAACGCCATCCGGAACGGTCGCGAAGTGATCGAGTGGCGGGACGTGATCAAGGCCAAGCAGCTGAAGGATCTCGGGCCGCCCGAGGACGTGGAGTACATCGAACGCGAGCGCCACGCGGTCGCCATACACGAAGCGTGCCACGCCGTGGTCGCCTACCGAATCCGGCAGCACCTCACCATCGACATCGCCACCATCGAGAAGGGCGGCACGTACCTGGGGATGGTTGCGGCGATTCCTCCAGAGGATCAGTTCACCCACTGGAAGTCCGAGTACGAGGCCGACGTCATGACCGCGCTCTCGTCACTGGCCGGTGAGCGCGCCTTTTTCGAAGGTGACAGCTCCTCCGGCGTTTCCGGCGACCTGGAGAACGCCACCAAGATCGCCACGCTCATGGAGGGCTATTGGGGAATGGGATCGACCGTCGCCTCGCACGGCGTGACGCACGAAGTGGGCATCGGCGGCGGTGGTAAACCCGGGAAGGCCGGAGAGAAGGAAAAGGACCTCCTGGAGGGCAACCTCGGGTACCGCATTGAGGGGAAGCTCATGGAGCTCCTCGGCCGTACCGACGAGCTGGTTCAGGAGAACAGGATGGCGATCCTCGCCGTGGCACACGCGCTCGAGACCAACAAGACCGTCACGGGAGAAGACGTGGAGGCCATCATCGAAGGTCGCCAGGGGCCGCTCATCGACGGCCGCGTGTACCGGGAGCCCGAATTCCTCGAGAGCGCCGAGGCGTACCACGCCGCGGCTGTGGCGGCGCACAAGGCCCACTCGAGGCCCACGATGCCGCTCCCGGTTCTTCGTCCGGCCCTCCAAGAACCACAGCCCGCCGCCGTGCCGGCGAGCGAAGCGACGGAGACAGAACCGCAGACCTAGCGGCCGGGCCAGACCTTCAATCCGATGTCGGGGTTCTCTTCCCTGGTCGGTGGTGCGCCTTCGAGCTTCCTGAAGTACGCCTCGACCACGAACGCCTTGCAGCCCTCCATCGCGTGGCCGCCAATTGTTGCTCCGGTTGGTCCCGACAGGGCCAGGTGGAGGTGGATGAACGGTTCGCCGTCCCTGAGCGACACGTTTCCGAGACCGGCCGAGATCTCGACATGGCCGGTGCCAATCTCTCGGTACTGCTTCGTCTCCCTGTCGAAGTAACCGACCTTGGCTTCCTCTAGGCCTCCAATCACCTGGAGCGTCGCCGCCTGGAGACCGAGCTCCTGGACGGCACGGTTCAGCCCGTCCAGCAGGTCCTCACCTGGTTCCAGGCTGACGAACGCCGCCTTTCCGTCGTCCGATCGGTACGTCTTCACGTCGCCTCCCTTCCCGTGGAAGTCGAATCATCCTATGCAGCGCTGTCGGCCAGCTTTGCCACAATGGGCTCGATGACATCGGCAGCGTCCATCGCACCGGTCGAGGTCGACCGCCCCTTCGGTGAGGACGTCGTCGATCCCGCACGCCTGTGGCTGGTCATCGTGTGGAACGATCCCATCAATCTGATGTCGTACGTGACGTACGTGTTCCAGAAGCTGTTCGGGTACAGCCGCGAAAAGGCGACCAAGCTGATGCTCGACGTCCACCACAAAGGAAAGGCCGTCGTGTCGAGCGGGACCCGCGAAAAGGCGGAGTTCGATACGTATCGTCTGCATGCCCACGGCCTTTGGGCAACCATGCAGCAGTCCTGACAGCGACCTGGTCCATGCAATTCGAACGGCGAATAAGGCGAACGCGTCAGGGCGAGTTCGAGCTGCGGATCCCGGATCAGGAGCGGGAGATCCTGGCGGGGCTTCCGGCACGGCTTCGAGAGTTGCTCGGGAGTGATGATCCGGCGGTCGGCCGCTTATTTCCACCGGCGTACGAGGACGACCCGGTACGCCAGGCCGATTACGAGACAGTGGTCCGCGGCGACCTCACGGCCCAGCGGCTCCGGTCACTGGAAGTCATGGAAGAGACACTCAGGGCCGACCGCCTGGACGAAGAGCAATTGACGGCCTGGCTTGGTGCGCTCAACGACCTTCGCCTGGTGCTCGGTACGAAGCTCGACGTGGACGAAGACATGGACCCCGACGATATCCCGGAGACCGACGACCAGGCGCCCGCGTACGCGCTCTACTACTACCTCGGTTGGCTGGAGGAACAGATCGTCACGGAGCTTGCGGCGGGTCTCGATCCGGGCGGAACCGAATAGTTCCTACGCGAAGAGCTCCAGGTAGTCGTCGGGCAGTTGGAGCAGGATGTCCTCGAACTCGCCCCCGCTGATGGCCTCGCGCAGCGTGATCAGCACGGCTTCGGCGTGCGGACGCGCTTCTTCAGGGGCGATTCCGCCTTCGCGATCGGCGACACGCTTGATGAATTCGTCAGCGGAGAAGACCTCGCCACCCCCAACCGCGCCCGTCAGCTGGCCCTTCACCTCGCCGGGGAGTTGGGACGCCAGGTCCTCAGCTTCCTCCTCGCTGATTCGCTCGGCCAACGTGGTGAGCGTCGCCGCCAGGGCCTGCTCGGCCCCCTCGGTGTCGAGGCCGGCCTGGTCCTCGATCCGGCCGACAAGCTCCGAGTAGTCCATTCAGCGTTTCTTCTGGCGTGCCTTCGCCGTCTGACGCGTGTTCGCCTTGGTGATGGCTTCGCCCAACTGTTTCTTGGTCATGTTCGAACGTCCCGAAATGCCCATCTTCCGGGCTCGGTCCATCAGCTCTTGCTTGCTGCGGCCCTCCACGTCCACGCCGCCGTACGTCTTCCCTTTTCCGGCACGGGCCTGCTTCCCGGTCTTCTTCGCGCGTGGGTCGGACGGGCCTTTCTCCTTCTTGGGCTCCCAGTGGTCGCCGACCTTCTCGAAGGAGTGCTTCAGTGCGGAGAAGGCGGTGCGATGAGCGCGTTCGCCCTCCCCGTAGGACTCGACCGCGCTGTCGTGGGCCTTTCCCCAGGTCTCGCGGGCCTTCTTCGGCGACCGTTGCAAGGTGCTCGGCATCTCTTCCTTCGCCGGCATGACGACACCTCCCTGCGGTCTCTCCGAAGTACGGTTTCCCGCCGCCGTGACGCTGAAACAGCAATGTTTTTTGCGGAGAACCCGTTCGCCGTTAGCCGCGGGGATACGGGGGCATGATGAATCCGTGGCGCTGCGTGTGGTGATAGTCGGGGCGACGGGGAACGTCGGAACCAGCCTGATCGAGGCGCTGGGCCAGGATCCGGAGGTCGAGTCGGTCCTTGGGCTGGCCCGTCGCCTTCCCGCCTGGAACCCGCCGAAAACGACCTGGGCTCGAGCCGACGTGGCGGCGGACGACCTGGTTCCGCATTTCCGCGGGGCCGACGTGGTGGTTCACCTGGCGTGGATCTTCCAGCCAACCCACGACGAGCTTGCGACGTGGCGGTGCAACGCGCTCGGAAGCGTTCGGGTCTTCGAAGCGGTCGCCGCCGCCGGCGTTCCTGCTCTGGTGTACGCTTCGTCGATCGGCGCGTACGCGCCCGGACCCAGCGACGGACGGGCCGTCGACGAGTCCTGGCCCACGCACGCCCTCCCCACCGCGGCATACGGCCGCGAGAAGTCCTACGTCGAGCGAGTCCTGGACGCGTTCGAGCGCGACCAGCCCGACATCCGCGTGGTCCGGATGCGGCCCGCGTTCATCTTCAAGCGCGAGTCGGCCTCGGAGCAGCGGCGGCTGTTCGCCGGTCCTCTGTTGCCCGGGCGACTGGT
>JALYGK010000140.1 GCA_030777105.1 Actinomycetota bacterium
CGAGAGCCCTGTGTCCGTACGTGCCTCCGACCAGCCTCACGACGGCGCGGGCGACTTCCCGGCCGGCGCTCTCCATGAGCTCCTCGACCGTTACACCGCGATCGGCGGTCTCTCGATCGAGCTGGGCGCTCTCCGTGGGAGTGAGGATCGGGAGCATCAGCTCCGGACCGCCAGGCAGAACGCCGCGGCCATCCGGCGCTCGTGCGTCAGGGTAACCAGAACTTCCGAAACGCCGAGATCGCTCGCCCGTCGCTGCGATGTCCCCCGAAGCGTCAGTCGAGGCGGCCCGGAAGCGTCACGTCGAACCGACACATCCTTCCATCCCATGTCGCTGATGCCGCCGAGCGCCTTTCGGCACGCTTCGCGCGCCGCCCACCGTGCGGCGTAGCAAGCGGCCGGAGAGCCCTGCGACTCGCAGTATTCGATCTCTTCCGGTGTGAACACTCGCTGTCGGAACGTCTTTCGTCTGGCCAGGATGGCTTCGACTCGCTCGACATCGACCAGGTCGACGCCGAGCCCTACGACCTCCACCTCACTCGACCGTGACGCTCTTGGCCAGGTTTCGCGGCTGGTCGACGTCGGCGCCGCGCAGCTTCGCGATGTGATACGCGAAGAGCTGGAGCGGCACGGTGACGACAACCGGCGAAAGGAGTTCGTGCGTTCTCGGGACGTAGAGGACGTGGTCGGCCAGGTTGCGGATCTCGGAGTCGCCTTCCGTGGCCACCGCAATCACTTCCGCACCACGCGCCTTCACTTCCTGGATGTTCGAAAGCATCTTCGGATAGATGTGGCACTCGGTCGCCACCGCGACCACCGGCACGCCGGGTTCGATCAGAGCGATCGGTCCGTGCTTCAGCTCTCCGGCGGCGTACCCCTCGGCGTGGAGGTACGAGATTTCCTTCAGCTTGAGCGCGCCTTCCAGCGCGGCGGGGAACCCGGTGTGGCGACCGATGAAGAGGATGTCCGACGCCTCAGAGAAGCGGTTCGCCAGCTCCTTGACCTGCTCGTCCAGCTGGAGCGCTCGCTCGACCAGTTCAGGCAGCGCCTCCATGTCGCGAAGGTGATTCGAGATCTCGACTGGAAACATCGTCCCCCGGACCTGTGCCAGGTAGAGCGCCAGAAGGTGAAGCGCCACCATCTGCGTGGCGAACGTCTTGGTGGCGGCCACCCCGCGTTCGGGGCCGGCGTGCATGTAGAGGACGCCGTCCGCTTCGCGAGCGATGGACGAACCGACCGTATTCGTGACGGCGATGACGTGTGACTGTTGGTGACCGGCGTGGCGCACCGCTTCGAGCGTGTCGATCGTCTCACCCGACTGGGATACGCCGAGCGTCAGCGTGTTCGAGTCGAGGACAGGGTCGCGGTACCGGAATTCGCTGGCAATGTCGATCTCCACGGGAACCCGGGCCCAGTGCTCGATGCCGTACTTGGCGACGAGCCCGGCGTGGAAGGATGTCCCGCACGCCACGACGAAGACCTTGTCCACGTCCCTGATGTGGTCCTCCTCCATCCGGAGGTCGTCGACCGCAAGCCGTCCGTAGGTGTCGAACCGGCCGCGGAGCGTGTCTCTAATGGCCGGCGGCTGCTCGTAGATCTCCTTCAGCATGAAGTCCTCGAAGCCGCCCTTCTCGGCGGCGGAAAGGTCCCACTCGACCTCGATCGGCTTGATCGGCAGCTCGTTTCCTTCGATGTCGGTGAGCGCTACCGAGTCGGCGCGGACCTCCACAACCTGGCCCTCAGCGACGGGGACGAACGTCCTGGTTCGCTGAAGCACTGCGGGGATGTCGGAGGCGACCATGTTCTCGCCCGTCCCGAGACCGACGATTAGCGGCGACGACATCTTCGCCGCGACGATGACGTGGGGGTCGTCGGCGCTGGTGACAACGAGTGCGTAGGCGCCCTCGAGCTGGCGCACCGTGGTGCGAACGGCCTCTCCGAGGTCGCCGTCGTATGCCTCCTCAATGAGGTGGGCGACACATTCGGTGTCGGTTTCGGAGACGAACTCGTGGCCTTCTTTCGTCAACCGCTCTCGGAGCGGCTGGAAGTTCTCGATGATCCCGTTGTGGATGACCGCGATCTTGCCGGAGCAGTCGACGTGGGGGTGTGCGTTCCGGTCGGTCGGCGCGCCGTGGGTGGCCCATCGGGTGTGGCCCATGCCGGTGCGACCCTCGAGCCGGCCGCCATCGAGCGCGCCCTCCAACTCGGAGAGCTTCCCGGCCTTCTTGACCACTCGCAGATCGCCATCGAGAACCGCGACGCCGGCGGAGTCGTAGCCGCGATATTCGAGGCGCCGAAGGCCCTCCATCAGGATGGGAAGTGCCTGGTCGGGGCCCACGTAGCCGACGATCCCGCACATGATCGGTCCATGGTACAGCGGGGGGCGGTTGCGCTTTGCTGGCACGTCGCGTTACGCGCCTAGGGCGAACCCAGGGCCTTAACCACGACACCCGCGATGGCGTCGGCGTGAGTCCGAGCCTCTTTTTCGGTAGGCGCCTCCACCATCACGCGGACCACCGGCTCGGTCCCTGACGGCCGAACCAGCACCCGGCCTCGATCACCGAGCGCTTTCTCCACCTCGGCCACGGCGTCCCACACCGGCCGCGCTTCGCCGAGCCCGTTCAGCTGACCAACGTGAACGTTGGAGAGGACCTGCGGGAACCTCGTCATGCAGGCGGCGAAGTCACCGACGGACGTGCCCTTCCGGTGAGCTCGCCCAAGGAACTGAATCGCCGTCAGCAGGCCGTCGCCCGTCGTGGCGTGTTGAAGAAAGATGACGTGGCCCGATTGCTCGCCACCGAGGACGGCTCCGCTGCTGAGCATCTCCTCCAGGACGTACCGGTCGCCGACCTTCGTCTCGACCGTTCGAATCCCGGCTGCTTCCATCGCCTTTCGGAAACCGAGGTTCGCCATGACCGTCGTGACCACCAGGTCGTCGGCCAGTTCGCCGCGCTCCTTCATGTCCAACGCGCACGCGGCGAGCACGTGGTCGCCGTCCACGATGTTTCCGTTCCCGTCGGCGAAGATCGCCCGGTCCGCATCCCCGTCGTGGGCCACTCCGGCGTCCGCTCCCATTTCTGCCACCGCCGCTCCGACAACCTCCGGCACGGTGGCGCCCGCCCGTTCATTGATGTTCCATCCGTTGGGTCGGTCGTTGATCGGGACCACATCGGCGCCGAGCCGCCTGAGAAGTTCGGGCGCCACGCCGGCGGCCGCCCCGTGCGCACAGTCGACCACGATCTGCATCCCGGAGAGGGCGTCCGGCGCAGAGTCCTGGAGAAACCGAAGGTATCGCTCGTTTGCATCGTCCAGAGTTTCGATGCGACCGATGGCTTGGCCCGTAGGACGCGGCCCCGAGTCCGCGTCGACCGCGTCCTCGATCTGCTCCTCGACTTGGTCTGGAAGCTTGTAGCCGCTCGAACCGAAGAACTTGATGCCGTTGTAGTCGGCCGGGTTGTGAGACGCCGAGATCACCGCTCCGGCGTCCGCGCCAATGTCCTTCGTCAGGAAGGCGACGCCCGGGGTCGTGCAGACGCCGAGGAGCACGGCGTGTCCTCCTGCGGAACAGACGCCAGCGGCGAGGGCGGCTTCCAGAAATTCGCCGGATGCCCGCGTGTCCCTCCCGACCACGATGCGTGGGGCATGATCCGAGCCGAGCGCTCCAACGGCGGCTCGCCCCACTGCGTAGGCAAGTTCACCGGTCAGGTCGCGGTTGGCAATGCCGCGGATGCCGTCGGTGCCGAACAGCTTCGGCATGGCTGGAAGGTAAGTGGTCCTAGCGCTTCGAGTACTGAGGCGCCTTCCGGGCCTTCTTGAGGCCGTACTTTCGGCGTTCTTTCTCTCTGGCGTCGCGGGTGAGGAGGCCTTCTCGTTTCAGCGCCGGCCGGAGTTCCGCGTCCATCGCGATGAGGGCTCGCGCCACTCCTTGACGCAACGCCCCGGCCTGCCCCGACACCCCACCGCCGTCGATCGTCGCCACGACGTCGAGCTCCCTCTCCCGCCCGGCCAGACGAAGCGGCGTGGTTATCAGCATTCGGTGAGCGCGAGAGGTGAAGTACTCCTCGAGCGGACGGCCGTTGAGGAGGAACTTCCCGTCGCCGGGGACCAGGCGAACCCGTGCGATCGCTTCTTTCCGCCGCCCCGTCGCCACGGGAGTTGTTTCGGCTTGAGCTGCCACTTAGGACTCCTTCTTCGTTCGCCGGCTTCCGCGCGTCTTCGGGCCTTCGGCCTTCGCCGTGGACTTCGAGCGGGCGGTTCCTGCCCGGCCCGCGGTCCGGCCGTCGGTCTTCTCGTCCGCCTTCTGCGTGCGCCGGGCGGTTACCCGTTCGGCTGCACGTCGAACCGCCGGCCGTCGCGTCGAACTCTTCCCCTCTCCGCCTGCGCTTCGCGCCGTCCCGCGGGTCGACGTTCTGGTCGCGGCCGAACGTCCGGTCCCCTTCGCGGTCGTGGCGCGGCCGCGTCCGGCGGAAGGGGCACGCGCGGACTCGCGAGCAGGACGTGCCTTCGCGGAGGGGCGTCGCGTTGAGGGGGTCGCCGCAACAACGGGCGCTTCAACCTTCGGCAGCCCCTCCCATCGCGGCAGCTCGCCGAGATTGAGGGGAACCGGCTTCTGCGGTCCGTGGGGGTGCTCTGCCCCTTCGTAGACGGAGAGCTTTCGAAAGAGCTCGCGCCCCAGCCGGTTCTTCGGAAGCATGCCCTTCACGGCCAGCTCGACGGCTCGCGTGGGCTGCTGGCTCATGAGCGTGGAGAACGACATGGTTCGAAGGCCGCCGGGATAGCCCGAATGGCGGTAGTACGTCTTCGACTCGGCCTTGCCGCCGGTGACCCTAACGCCGCGAGCGTTGATGACCACCACATGGTCACCCGTGTCGGCGTGCGGGGCGAAGATCGGCTTGTGCTTGCCCCGAAGGATCGTGGCCACATGCGCGGCCAGCCGGCCGAGGACAGCGCCTTCTGCATCGACCACGTACCACTTTCGGTCGATGTCGCTCGGTTTAGGCGAGAACGTCTTCATGGCTGTTCGCAATGGTTGTTCAAAGAGGACAGACAAAGCGGCCTGATCGGCCCGACAAAGCAGTTTACCGGTGGCTCTTCGACCCCGTCAAAGATACTCCGCAGCCGAAAGCGGTCACCCTCTGTCGCGCGTCAGAACGTGTCCCAATTGGCCCTGGCCAGCTCGAACCCATGACCCTCCTGGTTGTGGCAGCGGAGGCCCGTCTGGCGCGATTCACACGTGATGCCGGCCCGGCTCCACGTCCGGCCATAGTCGAGGACCGGCGCCTCCGGGTCGAAGACGGTGTCCCCCGCACACTGCGGTGCGGCATCTCCTTGAGGCTCGAGCGTGAGGCCGGTCCAGTCCAGCTCGCAGCTTCCGGTGGGTGTCGGATTGAGCCCGCTGAGGATGTCGCAGCGGAGCGCCTCCAAGAAGCCGCATCCGATGTTCCGTGACGGCATGATGAACATCTCCGTTGACAGCGGCAGTGGCGATGGAGACGCCTGCGGGCGAGGAACCAGCTGAGGTGATGGCGAGGCGGTGGGCCGGGTCGGCGACGGGGACCCGGTCGCCGTCCCCGGGTCCTGCCCCCGGGCGAGCAACACTCCGACAACGCCGCCCCCGATCCCGGCGACGAGGATGGCCGCCGACACGAGGAGGATCGTGCGTCGTCGTTGGGATGCGTTCTGGGGTGGCGGTTGTGCGTCCACGGCAGCCTCCGACTAGGGGCGAGACGCTCATTCTTACCCTCTGCGGCCATCCCGCGATGAAGGTGCGTAGGTCACGCGGACCAGGGAAAGCCCATGCGGAGGCGCGACCGAGCCGGCGGCCGAACGGTCTCGCGCCTCGAGGATCGCTGGCATCGATTCAGGATCGATGTTTCCGTCTCCGACGGAGACCAGTGTTCCCACCAGGCTCCGAACCATTTGGTGGAGAAAAGAATCTGCCTTCGCGGTGATGACGACGTGCCGGCCCCGTGCCGCGACGAGGAGCTCGCGGAGGGTTCGCACGGTGCTCGCCGGGAGCTTCGGTGCGCGGCAGAACGAAGCGAAGTCGTGCTCGCCGATCAGGAGTTCGGCTGCGTTCCGCATCGCCTCGACGTCGAGCGCGCTCGGGCGGTGCCACACGAACGGCGCCGTGAATGGATTCGGTACCGGAGCCGTGTTGATGCGATAGCGGTATTGGCGCGCCCGGGCGCTTCTCCTGGCGTCGAACGAGGACGGCGCGAGGCCCGCGCGAATCACGACGATCTCCGGCGCGAGCATCCCGTTCACTGCTCGCTGAATTCTCGACGGATCGACGCGGCCGTCTATGGCGAAAGACGCCACCTGGCCCTCCGCGTGGACGCCCGCGTCCGTTCGTCCAGCGACCGAAAGCGTGGGCCGCTCGCGAAGGACGCGCGAGAGCACATCCTCCAGGACACCTTCAACGGTTCGGACCTCGGGCTGCTTCGCCCAACCCCGAAAGTCGGTCCCGTTATAGCCAAGGACCAGCTTGATGACGGTCAGTCCGCGCCTATTCCTCCGGGAGCAGCTCGATTAGCGCCATCGGCGCCCCGTCGCCCTTGCGCTGTCCGAGCTTCAGCACGCGCGTGTACCCGCCGTTGCGGTCCGCGTAGCGAGGACCGATCTCGGCGAAGAGCTTGTGGACCACGTCTCGATCGGTCACGCGCTTCAGCACTTCACGCCGTGCGTGAACGTCGCCCTTCTTCGCGAAGGTGATGAGGTGCTCGGCAAGGGGCCGAAGCGCTTTGGCTTTCGCCTCCGTGGTCCGGATCCGGCCATGCTCAAACAGCTGAGCCGCCATGCCGGCCAGCATCAGCCGCTCATGGTCCGGGCCGGACCCGAGCCGCGGGCCCTTCCTCGGCTTCGGCACTATTCCTCCCTCAGAGAGAGCCCAAGGTCGTCCAGTTTCGCCTTCACCTCGTCGATCGACTTCTGACCGAAGTTCCGGATGTCCATGAGCTCGGCCTCACTCTTCTGGACGAGATCGCCGACCGTGTTCACGCCTTCGCGCTTGAGGCAGTTGTAGGACCGGACCGAAAGGTTGAGGTCCTCCACGGTCAACGCAAGGTCGCCGGTGAGCTCCTGATCCTGAACGGCCGGCCCAACCTGGAGACCTGCGCTTTCGGCGAGGCCGGCGAACAGGTTGACCAGCTCGGACAGCGTGTTCCCGGCCGACGCCACGGCCTCTCGCGGGGTGATCGAGCCGTCGCTCTCGACATCGAGGATCAACCGGTCGCGGTCGGTCATCTGCTCCACTCGGGTTGCTTCCACCGAGTAGGTGACGCGCCGAACCGGCGAGAAGATCGAGTCGACGGGAATGACGCCGATGGGGTCGCGGGGGTTCTTGTTTCGGTCGGCCGGCACGTAGCCCACGCCCCGCTGGACGGTCATCTCGAGGTCGAGCGCGCCGCCCCGTGCGAGAGTCGCGATGTGCAGATTGGGGTTCAGAACCTCCACTCCGGCCGGCGGCTCGATGTCGCCGGCGGTCACTTCGGCGGGGCCTCTGGCCCGCAACGTGGCGGTGACCGGCTCCTCGACATCGGCTCGAAGCACCAGCTGCTTCAGGTTGAGGATGATGTCGGTCACGTCCTCGGTCACCTTCGGAATGGTCGAGAACTCGTGAAGCACGCCATCGATCCGCACGGATGAGATGGCCGTTCCCGGGATCGACGACAGAAGCGTCCTTCTGAGCGCGTTCCCGAGGGTGTAGCCGAACCCCGGCTGAAGGGGCTCGATGACGAACTTCGACCGAGTAGGCGAAGTGACGTCTTCGGTGATCTGGGGTCTTGCGACGATGAGCACTGCTGTCCTCCTTTGCGGGGGATCATCCACTTCTACCCCGCATCGTTTTCCCGGCGAATCACCTTCGCCGGGCCCTGCCTTTCGTTCTTAGACGCGCCGCCTCTTCCGGGGACGGCACCCGTTGTGGGGAACCGGAGTGACGTCCTGGATGCCCAGGATCTCGAGCCCAGTCGCGGCGAGCGACCGGATGGCGGTCTCACGGCCGGAGCCGGGTCCCTTCACGAACACGTCGACCTTCGACAGGCCGTGCTCCTGGGCCCGACGGGCCGCGGCCTCGGCAGCGAGCTGCGCGGCGAAGGGCGTCGATTTTCGGGAGCCCTTGAAGCCGACGTTGCCCGCGCTGGCCCAAGAAAGGGTGTTCCCGTCGAGGTCGGTGATCGTGACGATCGTGTTGTTGAACGTCGACTTGATGTGGGCCTGCCCGTGGGGAATGTTCTTCTTCTCCCGGCGGCGCGGTTTCTTGGTCTTCGGGTTCGCCATCCTTTACCTCAACAGTCTGCGGCTACTTGGTCTTCCGCCTCACTCCAACGGTCTTCTTCGGCCCCTTGCGGGTCCGGGCATTCGTGTGCGTCCGCTGTCCCCGCACCGGCAGGCTTCTCCGATGCCGCACCCCCTGGTAGGACCCGATCTCGATCTTCCGCTTGATGTCCTGAGCGACGTCCCGGCGGAGGTCTCCCTCGACCTTGTAATTGCGGTCGATCCATCCTCGGATCTTGGTGACTTCCTCATCGGTCAGGTCCCTGATCTTGCGGCCGCCGTCCAGACCGAGCCCGGTCACGGTCTCCATCGCCCTGGTGGAGCCGATTCCGTAGATGTACCGAAGCGCGACGTCCACGCGCTTTTCTCTCGGGAGGTCGACACCAGCGATTCTTGCCACGTTCCTCGTTCCTCTCCTCTGCGCTCTAGCCCTGCCGCTGCTTATGCCGCGGATTCGAGCAGATGACCATGATCCGCCCACCACGGCGAATCACCTTGCACCTGTCGCACATCTTCTTGACCGACGGTCGAACCTTCATCTCCGCTCCTGCTTGCCGGATCCGCGGCGGACGTCACCGGTACCGGTAGACGATTCGGCCCCTGGATAGATCGTACGGGGAAAGCTCCACCAAGACCCTGTCCCCTGGGAGGATCCGGATGTAGTTCATCCGCATCTTCCCCGATATGTGCGTGAGGACCTTGTGCCCATTGTCCAGTTCAACTCTGAACATGGCATTGGGCAATGGCTCAACCACAGTTCCTTCTACTTCGATGGCATCCTTTTTCGCCAAATTCCGAGCACCTTTTGAGCACGCCAAAGAGTTCGGACAACGCCGAACAATGAACAGTATACGGGAGACGCCTGGCGCGCTCGCGTTTTCGCACGTTAGAACGATGTCAGACCCCCCTCTTACAATTACGAACATGTGTTCGGAACATGAGGGACGAGAGAGCCGGGTTCGAGCGGCGCTCGAGGCGTATCCCGCGGATCCATCGCGCCTCCGCGACAGGGACGTCGAAGAAGGCTTTGCCGAACTGCAACGGATCGCCCAGGCGATCGAGGTGAGGAAGCTCGCATGGCTCGCGGACATCGAGAAACGCGCGTCGTTTCGGCGGGACGGCTACCTGTCGGCGACCGACTGGCTGGCGAACCGGTTCAATTTGGCCCGAGGGACGGCCAAGGAGCAGCTCAAGATGGCCCAGGTCATCGAGGCGGTTCCCGAGGTCGAGGAGGCCATGGCCAAGGGCGAGGTCTCGTCTTCATCCGTGCGCGTGCTGACGGCGGCATGGGAATCGCATCCTGAAGCCTTCGAGGCGAACGGCTCCACGCTGCTGGAGGCGGCCAAGACCAAGCCGATCGGCGACCTGCGGCGCACCGTGGATGACTGGCGCCACCACCAGGACGAACACGACGGCCTTGACCAGGCACGGACGATGAGGGAACGCCGGCGCCTGGACATCAGCCCAACCG
>JALYGK010000141.1 GCA_030777105.1 Actinomycetota bacterium
CAGGCCTCGAGGAGCTCACGAAGTTGGTCTTCCTTTAGGACAGGCGCCGGTATTTCGGGGACCTTCGGAGGCCGCATGCGCGCCATGGGCGACTGAACGATCTCCCCCTCTTCCGTGAGGAAGTTGAAGAAAGCCATGAGCGCGCCGTACCGGTTCTTCGCTGTTGCGGGTCGCCATCGCAGTAGGAGTTCCTCAATGAACGCTTCGACGTGCTCGCGGCGAATAGCCGCCACGTCGGATGGCATCCCCTGTGAGGCGAGAAAACGACTGAACCCTCGGCATCCCTCGAGGTAGGTCTCGATGGTCCGGGGGGAGAGGTTGGATGCCCGAAGGTGACGCACGAACGAGTCAATGTTCGGGTCGAGGTCACCTATCATGGATGCCGTGGAGACGGCCTCTGCACGTGCCACAGTTAGCTCCTCCAAGTGTGCGTGGGAGCACCTGAGAATCGCGCAATTATGTGCTGTCCGAGCGCTGTGGTCAAGCTGAAAGGACCGTTTCCGCAGGTAGATCCCGGGGATGTAGCTCAGTGGTAGAGCACCTGGTTTGCAACCAGGGGGTCGCCGGTTCGAATCCGGTCATCTCCACGAAGTTTGCGACCACAGTGGCTTTTCCGCCTCCTCGTCTCCGGTGCGGGAGCCGCCGTGGTTGTTCGTCTGCGACGTTCTGCTACGATCGTAGCATGACAGAACCGAGCCGGGAGATTCCACAGAGGGAGCTCCGGAACGACATCGCGAAGGTCCTGAAGCGAGTTGCCGGCGGCCAGCGTCTGCGGGTCACCGTGAAAGGCAGGCCCGTCGCGGACTTGGTCCCCGTGTCCGAGGCCCGGCAGTTCGTGTCCCGCTCGGAGTTCGGCGCGATCCTCCTCGAAGATCCCCTGGATCGAGGATTCCAAGAGGATGTACGCGCCGCCCTAGCCGGCACCGTCGACGAGCTTTGAGAGGTCTGCTCGACACCTCCGTCTTCATCGGCCAGGAGCACAAACGGCATCTCGCCCCACTGCCGGACGAGGCGGCGATCTCCGTGATGACCCTGGCCGAGCTACACGTTGGCGTCCTCTTGGCTGCAGGTCCGAAGATACGAGCGCAACGGCTGCGAACGCTGGGGCGCGTTGAACGCACGTTCGATCCGCTCGCAGTGGATGATGCCGTGGCGCGCAGCTTCGCCGAGATCGTGGCCGACGCGAAACGAAAGCGGCGACAGCCAAGGGTGGTGGACGCGATCATCGCCGCCACGGCCGTTGCTCATGGCCTACCGCTCTACTCACAGGACACGGACTTCGCGCTCATGCCAGGTGTCGACCTGGTCCTCCTGTGACCAGCGTGGAGGAGGTGCGCCCCCACTCCGCGACGTCGACGAGCTAGGGGGTGAGGCCCTTCAACTCGAGAATACCCAGCTGCCGGAGCAGGCCTGCCAAGTCGACCAGCTGCCATACCTCGGCGATTCTGCCCTCCGCAACTCGATAGAGGTTGATGCCGTTGATTGAGATGGCATTGCCGCTCGGAGCGGCTCCTAGCAACTCACCTCGATGGGTGCCACGCACGACCCATCTCATCGCCACGCGGTCATCGGCAGAGAAAATGTCCAGGATCTCCTGGTTGTAGTCGGGGATTGCGCTGCGCAACAGGGCTACAAAGTCAACCACGCCCCCTGCGGTGGTGAATTCGGGGAACGCTTGAGCTAGGTCGTGGCGGACGAAATCGGGCGCCAGGATCTCTGGAGCGACCTGAGCCATCGTTCCCGCGTTCACGGCCTCGATCCCCCTGCGGACCAGCGAGATACCGTCGCTATTCATCTGACCCCCTCCCGTGCCGCTGGCTGCGGGCCTGATCAGGTGTCAAATCTACCTCCCTGCCGACGTGGGACTCATCTCGCAGCGCACTCGAAAGGAAGGGTGGTGTCCGAACAATTTCGGCGAAGCTATTCCTGAACTGGTCGGCCAGCACGAAGAGAGAACCCTCTGAGACTCAAGCGGTTCGCCACCGATCAGTCAGGACCCCCGACATCTCACGGCGCCTCGCCGCCCCTCGACTGCTTTTCGTTACGGCCGGATGATGACCGGTGTGCCGAGCTCCAGCGCCGCTATCAACCGGTTCAGAGGTTTCGCACCGACCCGCAGGCAGCCGTTGCTGGCGGACGTCCCGAGTGTCGATGGCGCGTTCGTCCCGTGGATGGCCATGATGAAGAGGCCGCTCTCAGCGCCGGGGTAGTTGATCTGGAGGGCGGACAGGGCGAAGACGAACGCGCCGAGGGATCCCGACGGACTGCTCGCCCAGCGGTCGACGACGTGATAGCGCCCCGGCGGCGTCGGCCTCGATGGCATTCCCGTCGTCGTAGGAACCGTCATGACGGGCTTGCCGTACTTGAGAAGGGTGAGTCGATGCTTCGACACATCCGCCTCCACGGAGTACTTCACGTAGCTCTTCTTCAGTCCCTGAATCTTGATCCAGCCCGGCCGCGGATACATGGTGTAGGGGACCGTGACCTTTCCGTACTTCCCGCTCTTGCTTTGGCTCTGGACCCACGCGACCATTCGCGTGCCGAACTTCGAAATGGATGGGAATGTGCCGATCACGGCACCGCCTCCCGGCTTCGATGTGATCGGAAGACTCGACTCGGTCTGAACCACCATGAAGCGCTTCTTCTCCGGTTTGGGTTCCGGAAGCGGGAGCGGGATCCGAACGATTTCCTCGACTGAACCTTGCCCCTGGAACGCGCCGGCGCCGTGCGCCACTGGGAGCTGCACGGCAGACCTCGGCGCTGTTGGAGAAGTGATCAGGGGAATGACCGCCGCGACCGCCAGGGCGAAGCGACTCGCGAACCGACCCATACTGCGTTCTTCGGCGGAGGAACAAAGCGCCTAAGCCGAAAGACAGCGGGGTCATCGTGAAAGCGCTGGTCATGCGGTATGGGCTAGGCCATAGGGCCAATCCAAAATCGCTTGTTTTTCCGACAGCCGTTACCGGCCGCGCATGGCGGCGTTCGTGCCGAACGGCCGGTACGCCCGGCCGGCCCCTACCGCGGGTGGCGCGTCAGTTGGTCCCTGATCGCTCCTCCGGGGAACGCACCGGTGTGCACGTTCACGTAGAACTGACTCGGCCGCCGGAGGATCTCCGCGAGGAGGGCAGGGTCGGCGGTCGTGCAGTCGCTGGACGCGCCCGGATCTCCGCTGCTCGGGTGGACGAGCGGAATGACCACAGGGCCGTTCCGGCCGGCGTTGCCCCTATGAATGTGAGCGCCGATGGGCTGGTCGATGTTCGTCACGGTGAGGCCGTAACAGAACTGGTTCCCGTCGATGATTGCGGTGAACCCGCCGCGACCGTCGGGATCGGCGTCGGGAATCTCTCTCTGCCCGTTCGGGGAAGCAATCAGCGGCCCCGGATTCGAACCCGAGAATGCGGGCACCGCGACGAATGCGCTCACCACGAGACCAAGCGCAATCAATGAAAGCATTGCCGTTCGCCGTTTCATTGCGGGCTCCTTTCGTCGGCGAGTGGGCAGCATCCTACAGCGAATGGAGCATTTGCGGGGTTCGGTCCCCGGTTGAGTCAGGACCGCTCGACCCACTTGGCGCGCCACTCGGCGGCGTCGAAGGGAGCGCCGAAGACGGCCCGGATCCGCACGATCTTGCCGTCGCGCAGCTCCTGAACGTCGCAGATCTCCCAGGGTTGACTGCCGTCCTTGCTGTAGTCGAAGGCCGCCTCGGTGATCCAGACGTCGCCGCACCCAACATGCCGGTGGACTCGGATGGCGGGGAAGCTCGGGAAGTACTTAAGGACCTGAAGGAAGTTGTCCTTCCCCCGTATCGTCTCGCCCGACTGAGGATACGTCTCGACGAAATCGTCGGCCAGTTCTTCCACGGCCGCGTCGAACTCGGATCGCTCGAGGGCACGCCAATACCGCTCGACCACTTCGCGGTTTGCTCTGTCGTCAGCCACCACGCCCCCTTCCGTCGCACCAACCCCCGACGAGTCTAGGAGCACGGTTGCGATCGAAGGGTCGGGTCCAGCACACTCGGGCGGATGGTCGAACTTGCGGCTCCCGGGCAGGGCATAACCGAGATGGAGCTGGCTCAGGCGACGCGGAACCGCGGAATGCCGCTGGAAGCCCTGCGGTACGACATCACCCCGGTCGGCCTGCACTACCTCCTGATCCACTTCGACATCCCGGTCCTGGACCCAGCGTCCTGGCGGCTGCGCGTGGGTGGCAACATTCGCCGAGAGCTCGAGCTTTCGCTCGAGGACATTCGCTCGCGTCCCCCGACGACCATACCCGTGACCATGGAGTGTGCGGGGAACGGACGAGCAAGGCTCGAACCCAGACCGCTGAGCCAGCCATGGTTGAACGAAGCGATCGGAACGGCGTCGTGGACCGGAACGTCGCTCAGTGGCGTGCTCGAGGACGCCGGTCTGGAGCCGGGAACGGTTGAGATCCTCTTCGCCGGTGCCGACCACGGTATGGAGGGCGGCGAAGAGCTCGACTACCGGCGTTCTCTCCCGTTGGACGAAGCGCAGCGACCGGAAGTCCTCTTGGTCTACGAGATGAATGGGCGGCCGCTCGAACCGCAGCACGGCTTTCCGTTGCGGCTCCTCGTGCCCGGCTGGTACGGCATGACCAGCGTGAAGTGGCTGGTGCGAATCGACGCGCTCACCCAACCGTTTCAAGGGTTCCACCAAGCCGTCGCCTACCACTATCAGCAGTCTGAGGACGAGCCCGGCGAGCCGGTGACCCGCATTCGGCCGCGGGCCCTCATGATTCCACCGGGGTTCCCTGGATTCCCGGACCGACACCGTTACCTCGACGCCGGGGCGGTCACCGTTCGAGGACGCGCCTGGAGCGGCCAGGCGCCCATCATGCGAGTCGAAGTCGGGATCGACGGCGAATGGTCCGACGCGAAACTCGCCGACCCGGTCGGCCGGTGGGCGTGGCGCGCGTGGGCGTTCGAGTGGAACGCCACTCCGGGCGACCACGTGCTCTCGTGCCGGGCGACGGATGAAACCGGTGACTCCCAGCCCGTTGAGCAGCCGTGGAACCTTCAAGGCATGGCGAACAACCTGGTCCAGGATGTGCGCGTCTCGGTTCGCTAGCCGAACCGCACACGAGGCACTAGTCGTGTTTCGGCTGGCGACCTTCCAGGATGTTCTTGAGGTTCTGTAGGGACTCCTCCGCCTCTCGGTCGTTGCGCCGTTCGACGACCAGCTTGTCGACGGCCTCTCCCAAAACGCCCCACGGAAGCTCGTAGTCCACCTCGAGCTCGACGCGGCTTCCTCCACCGGCGGGTGCCACGCGCTGGCGCATCTTCAACCAGCCGCCCTCGCTCCTGTTGGCCTCGTACTCCACCAACCGCGGTGGGTCAATCGCCACGACGTTCCAGTCGCCTTCAAGCTCAACGCCCGCAACCTTCAACTTGTGCTTCCACGTGGCGCCCTGAGCGAGCGGCTTGGCGGGTGGATTTTCCGCGTCGCCCGCGATGGTCGCCCACTCCTGGAGGCGATCGAGGTCCGTCAGGAGCTCGAACACCCTCTCCGGTGGGGCGTCGATCTCGATGGTTCGTTCGACGCGCGTCATCGCTTCCTCCCCGAGCTCTTCTTTCCGCCCGATTTCTTTCGAGGACCGCTTCCTTTCGCCTTTGGTGCGGCGCTGGGTTCCGACGACGTCTCGTCTGAGCTCTCGGCGTTGGGTGACGCCTCGACCGTCGCGGCATCCGGCCGCTGACGCCGCTCCGCGCTCTCTCCCTGATGACCCTCGATCTGTTTCTTCACGTGGGCCTGGACGCCCTGCCGGACTTCGTTCAGCTCGCGAAGGCGGCGCTCGACCCCCTCCTGCGCCCGCTCCGCCCGTTGTTGCACCTTGTCAATGGCCGACTCGAGCTGCCCACTGCTGACCCAGTCCTGCATTTGCTTGATCGGCGTCTGCAGGTAGCCGAGGAGGTTGCTCAGCTGCTGCTCAACGGACTTCCGTCCCTCCTCCTTTGGGGTGTCTTGATCTGCCGCCACTGCCCACCTCCCGGCTGCAATCTCGAATGACCCAACTTCTGCTCAGTCATACCCCGAGACCAGCCAGGTTCTCACCTCGGATGGACGGGAATAACGCCAGGGCGAGACCGAAGGAAGTGAGGTGGGAACCGTGAGACCGATCCCCAGGGAGCTGCTGACCGATCAGGTCGAACGATTGGACGCCCTCGACGCGGTGGCCGAACGGCTCCAGAGCGTCATCGGACAGGTCGTTCCAGACGGCACGCCGGTCAAGGAAGTCCTGAGCGGCACGTGGTTCGGGCATCCCGTTCACCCGGTGCTCACCGACGTGGTGGTCGGAGCGTGGACGAGCGCGGCGTTCCTGGACGTCTTCGGCGGAAAGCGGACGCGCGAGGCATCGGACCGGTTGGTCGGTGTGGGGATCCTCTCGGCCGTGCCGACCGCGGCGGCCGGGCTCTCCGACTGGGCGGATCTGTGGGGAGCGCAGCGGCGGATCGGGGTGGTCCATGCCACCGGCAACACGACCGCTCTGGCGCTGTACACGCTTTCCTGGTTCGCTCGAAAGGGGAAGAGGAGATGGCTTGGTGTGGCGCTGTCCACGCTCGGCTACGGGGCGGCCCTTCTGTCGGCGTATCTCGGCGGAAGCCTCACCTACGCCAAGGGCGTCGGCGTCAATCAAACTGCCTTCGAGGACTGGCCGACCGAGTGGTCCGCGGTCTATGACGACGCACAGCTGGAGGAAGGGACTCCGACGGCCGGCAGGGCAGGAAACGTCGACATCTTGCTCTACAAGCGGAACGGACGGATCAACGCCATCCTGGACAAGTGCAGTCACCGAGGTTGCGCTCTTCACGACGGTCAGATCAACGACGGCGTGACGGTGACGTGTCCCTGCCACGGCAGCACTTACCGGTTGGACGACGGAAGCGTGGTCCGGGGACCCGCGACTTCCGATCAGGAGGCGTTCGAAGTCCGGATCCGGGACGGAAAAGTCGAGGTGCGACGGCCCGCCTCGGCCGGCTAGAGGTCGCCCGCCACCACCAGATCGTCGCCGACCCGAAACGTTGTGGGACCGTCCAGCCGAAGGGCATCCCGGAGCGTTCGGAACTGAAGGTCGCCCACGGCTTCCGTGCCTGACCCGAGGATCGACGGCGCGATCGACACGACCACGCGGTCGACCACCCGAGCGGCGAGGAACGACGTGATGACCCTGCTTCCACCCTCGACCAGGACCGACTCGATGCCCTCGTCATGCAGGGTCCGGAGCGCCGCCCCGAGATCCACGCCGTCAGCTCCATGTTCGATTACTCGAACTGCCACGCCGCGCTGAAGGAGGCTCTCGGTACGGTCGGCGCTCGCCCGGTCCGTCGTCAGGATGATGGTGCCCGCCGTGTGATCGAGGACGTGTGCATGGTCGGGGATGCGAAGTGTGGAGTCGAGGACCACGCGGAGCGGTGATGCGCCGGGGACCAACCGAACCGTGAGCCGCGGGTTGTCCATCGCGACGGTTCCGACGCCCACCATCACCGCGTCGCAGCCGGCTCGAAGCGCGTGCGAGAGGGTCCGTTCGGCCTCGCCGCTGATCCACTTCGAGTCGCCGCCCCTGCTCGCGATCCGCCCGTCCAGCGTTTGCGCGAACTTCAGGACGACCCGAGGCCGGTCAGCCCGTGGACGCCCGGTCCCCAAAACCGAGTCGATGTCGCGAATCTCCGCCACGCCGTTGTAGGACGGAGCGGCCGGGGTGAAGTGCCCCAACCGTCGGCGCTTCGTCCTGACGTACTCGAGGTTTCGAAGGTGTGGGGAGGAGACGATCGGAACGATCTCCGCAACGTCGATGCCGCCATCCCGGAGCCCCGCTGCCTTGGATGGGTTGTTGGTCAGCAGCCGAACGCTCCTCACGCCGAGCAGCGAAAGGACGGCCGCGGACTCGGTGTAGTCGCGGCGGTCGATGGGAAGGCCAAGCAGCGCGTTCGCCTCGACGGTGTCCGCCCCTTCGTCCTGGAGCATGTAGCTGCGCAGCTTGTTCACCAGGCCGATTCCGCGTCCTTCCTGACCCGTTGCGTACAGGAGAATGCCTCTGCCTTCGGCGGCGATGGTTCGGAGTCCCATGCGGAGCTGGATTCCGCAGTCGCACCGCAGTGAGTCGAGCGCGTCGCCGGTAAGGCATTCGGAATGAAGCCGTGTCAGGACCAGCGACCCGTCGCCGATCTCCCCTTTCACCAGCGCCAAATAGACGTGTCCCGAGCCGAGTTCGAACGCGCGAAGGTCGAATTCGCCCGATGTGGTGGCGATCGGCAAGCGCGCGACCTGGGTCGGAAGCGTCAGGTTTGTGGTCGAGTCCACGGTCACGCTGGCTCGTTCCCGGTGCCCGGACCCTCCAAACGGTTTGCTCGAAGTGCGTTCATGGGTATCCGCTCGCTATGTCCGATATGGCTGAGGCCTACCTCGGGCAAGCTCTCGCCGGCGACCGTGAACACTGGTCCGGGCCGCCCGAGATGGTAGATCGAATCGCCGACGCCGTGCGTACGGGGCCGAACGACGTCGTGCTCGATATTGGCGCGGGCCTGGGAGGACCGGCCCGCCGGCTGGCTCGGCTCACCGGATGCAGAGTGGTGGCCCTGGACGCGCTGCCGGACGTGTTGCTCCATGGGAAGCGAAAGATGAATCGCGAGTCCTCTCGAGATGAACGAGTGACCTTCGTCGCGGGATCGGCCGAATCGCTCCCGGTTCGGTCCAAGTCGGTGGACCAGGTCTGGTCGCTGGGAGTGGTCGCCCATGTCGTGGACCATGCGACGTTCGTTGGCGAGATTTCCCGCGCCCTGCGGCCGGGAGGGGTGTTCGTCATAACCGAGTCGTTCTGGGAGGGGCACGAGGCTCCGCGGTTCGGTCGATCCGCACCGAAGCCGTGGCGCCCGCTGCGCGCATCGGCGCTTGCCTCGGATCTTGCCGGTGCGGGTCTCGATCACATCGAAGTTGGGCCGTGGCCCGGCCATGGAATCCCCGGAGCGTTGGACGCAGCGGACCGAGAGTTGCGTGCCGACCTCGCCGATGGCCGAATGGTTCCGTTGATGATCACGGGCAGCCGGCCGTGAGGGCGCGAGCCGTCCGCTTCGTTCGTCCTCGGATGGTTGAGCTGCTCGACGTCGACGTCCCAGAACCGGGACCCGGGGAGGTGCTCGTTGGAACCCGCTATTCCGGAATCAGCGGTGGAACCGAGATGCTCGCCTACCGGGGAGAGCTCGATCCGGGCCTCCAGCTGGACGAGGCGATCGGATCACTTGGAGGAACGTTTGCGTATCCGTTCCAGTACGGGTACAGCTGCGTGGGCGAGGTCGTCGCGTCGGGAACGGAGCTCCGTGAAGGAGCAATGGTGTTCGTGTTCCACCCGCACCAGGACGTCTTCCTTGCGCAGTCCGCCGATGTGGTGGACGTGGGAGGGGTCGATCCAAGAGTTGCCACGCTGTTCCCCCTGGTCGAAACGGCGCTTCAGGTCTCTTTGGACGCTGCTCCGCGGTTCGGCGACGCCGTCGTGGTGACCGGGCTTGGTGCCGTTGGGATCCTGGTGGCGGCGCTGTTGCGTCGGTCCGGTGCTCGAGTCGTTGGCTCGGAGCCGAAATCCTGGCGTCGGGACGTCGCTCAATCGTTCGGCGTGAGGACGGCGGCGCCGGACGAGCTCGAATCAGCGGTCAAGGAGATCTCCGATTCGCGGGGTGTGGATCTCGTGGTCGAGGCCACCGGCGACCCGCGCGTGCTGGGCGACAG
>JALYGK010000142.1 GCA_030777105.1 Actinomycetota bacterium
AGTTCAGGATGAGCAGGAAGTCCACCTTGTCGAGCTCGCGGGCGTCCTTGTAGCGCGCCAGGTCGGCGAGCCCGAACACCCCGCGGCCGTTCTTCGTGTACGAGGTCTCGAAGAAGTTCACCTTGCCGCCTTCGTCCTGGTACACGTTTTCCAGGTACGACCCCGGGCTGGTCACGGCCCGGTAGATGTTCGGCTCGAACTCCGGGTCGAGCGAGAACGTCTTCGCGAAGCACCCGTTCTCGCTGCCGTAGACCTTCCCGCCGGGCATGAGGGCGACGAAGTCGTCCTGCACCGGGAGCGAGTTGTTCTGCGTGGTGAACGTGGTGGTGGTCTTGCCGGTGCCCGAGAGCCCGATGATGAGAAACACCTTCTCGTCGCCGTTTGCCGGGACCGACTTGCAGCCGGCGTGAAGCGCCAGTCCACCGCGGTCGTACACGATGCGGTTCCACATCCTGAGGCCGCCCTTTTTCGACTCGCCGAAATAGTCCGAACCAATCACCCTGGTTACGCCGTTCTCGAGATCGACGGCGATACAGCGGTCATCTGGATACCCCGGCGCCATCAGGTTCGGCGTGTAGATCACGTGCACTTCGGGCTCACCGTCCCCGCGGGGGTAGTAGAGCTTCTGCTGCATGCCCGCGATGTTCGCGCCGGCTTTCTCGATGGTGAGGCGGGCCGGCGTCCTGAAGTCCTCGACGTTCCCGATATGGCCGTCGACGACGAGCATCTCCTGGTCCGCGATGTAGTCGTCCTGCATCTTGGCCAGCCGTTCGTAGTCCCCGCGGCTCATGGTCTTCTGATCCGTGACGGCCGCGTCGTCGGCGACGATGAACGTCGACCCGGAGCTCCGCGACGTCACCTTTGTCTGGACGTTCACGTTGTCGAACTCGGTGATTCGGCAGTTCGGCATCTCCTCCGTGAACTGCCGGAGCTCATCGGGCGTTGGATTCTCGACAACACGCTTCGCGCGCACCACATCCACCTCATTCAGGGAAATTGGGAGACGGCGATTCTAGCCCACCCATGCCGTCGAACGGGGTTCCCCTCACTAGAATCTCCAACCCGAATGTCCCGGTTGAAAGCGCTCTTCGCCAGACGTCCCTTTCCGGTACACCCGTTGTTCTTTGCGGCGTTTCCCGTGCTGAACCTTTGGGCGAGCAACATCGATGAGGACGTGGCCTTCGGCGACATCATGTGGCCGCTCATCATTTCGGTTGGAGCGGCGACGGGGCTCACGCTCGTCCTGACGCCGCTGTTGCGGAGCGCGCGAAAGGCGGGACTGGCCGCCACAGCGGTGGTCTTTCTGTTCTTCGCGTACGGCGCGATCTTCCGGCCGATCGAGGGGTGGACGGTCGGCGGCGTGACGATCGGGCGTCGAGAGCTGGTACTCGCGCTCTGGGTGGCCGTCGCCGCCGGGGCGGTTCTCTTGGCCGCCCGAGCACGGAAGTACGTTCCGGAGCTGACCAAGGGCCTCAACGTGATCGGGGCGGCGCTGGTGCTGCTCAACGCGGGACAGATCGGCTACTACAACTTCCGGTCGCAGCCCACCGGTGGAATCGGCTTCCCGCCGGAGTTCCGAGATCGACCGCCGGTGGCGCCGACCGTTCGAAAACCCGACATCTACTTCTTCATCTTCGACACGTACGCGGGCGAGAAGGTGCTCACCGAACAGTTCCGGTTCAACAATCGCCCCTTCCTCGACTTTCTGGAGAGGAAGGGGTTCTACGTCGCGAGCCGAAGCACGGCGAACTATCCGAGGACGCTTCTATCGATGGCTTCCGAGCTCAACATGCGCTACCTGAACTTCCTCACACCGCGCATGGGCGAGAACACCGGCGACACCGCTCCGCTCAAGGAGATGCTCCAGCGACACGCTGTTGGGAAGTACCTCAAGGATCTGGGGTACTCATACGTCCACCTCGGGTCGTGGTGGGGTCCGACCGCGAAGAGTCCGCTCGCCGACGTGAACATCAAGTTCAAAGGCCTTTCCGAAGTCGCGCAGAACATCCTGGAGGGGACCGCGCTTTCGCAGATCACCGGCGAGAATTTCCGGAAGCGGGAGTACTCGCGGGCGCAGTTCAACTTTCAGGTGCTCGAAGAAACCGCCACAGAGGTCGAAAGTCCGAAGTTTGTGCTCGCCCACTTCCTGGTTCCGCACGGTCCATTCGTCCTTGACCGAAACGGGCGGTACGTCTCTCTGGACGTCCAATCGACGCGAACGCGCGAGCGCAACTACCTGGAGCAGGTCATGTGGCTCAACAAGAAGCTGACGGAGTTCGTGAACCGTCGGCTGGCCGTTCCGAAGAAGGAACGGCCCGTGATCATTCTCCAATCAGACGAGGGGCCCTACGAAGGGGAACCGACGAGGTGGAGTCAGCGGCCCCGGTTGAAGATCCTCTATCGAAAGTTCTTCAACCTCAACGCCATGTATCTGCCGGGGGTGAACGTGAAGAGAGCGGGGCTCTATCCCACGATCAGCTCGGTGAACACGTTCCGGCTGGTCTTCAATCTGTATTTCGACGCGGGGCTGCCGCTTCTACCCGACGAGAACTATGCGTTCGCCGACCTGAAGAAGCACCTGTACCGGTTCATCCGGACC
>JALYGK010000143.1 GCA_030777105.1 Actinomycetota bacterium
GTCCTTCATCGAGTCCAGAACGCGAATCGGCGTCTTACCGGTCGTCCCGGACGTGGTGTGGTAACGAATGGCGGCCTCAACCGGCGCCGCGACGTTCGTCCCGTAGGGAGGTTCCTGCACCTGCCCCTCCATCCAGTCATCTCGGGTCATGAGGGGGATGCGTCGGATGTCCTCGAGGGAATTGATGGAGTCCGCGGTGACGCCCGCATCCCGGAGTCGTTTCGCCTGCCAGGGGACCTGGGCGTCCGCCCACTCGACAAGATGGCGAAGCTTTCGAACCTGGAGCGCCTCGATCTTCTCTCGAGGCATGGTCTCGTGCCGCGGATTCCAGTACGGAGTGTCGTTCATCGTCGAGCCTCCATTGCTCCCGCTCAAACCCGCGCGGCGGCCAGCGTTCGCGCGCCTCGACAGCATCCTAGCGACTGCCGTTCGCCCGTGATATACGCAGGTCCGTGGGCGTTTCATTGACGGAAGACCAGCAGGCTCTGATCGAGGAGGTTCGCCGAATCGCCCGTGAGGACCTCGTTCCTCTCGTGAGTTCGGGGCCGCCGGGCCGGGTGAACCGCCCGTTGATCAATGCCCTGGCTCAAAACGAGCTGCTTCGACGGCTCTTCCCCAAGCGAGCAGGCGGAATTCGGGCGGGTGACGCATCTGCCGTCGAGCTGTGCCTCCTGCGTGAGGCGCTTGCCAGGGAGTCGACGGAGGCGGAGACCGCCCTGGCGATGCAGGGCCTCGGGGCGTATCCGATCCTCCAGGCGGGCTCCGATCCCGTCGTGAAGCGATGGATTCCGGCCGTCGCCGACGGCGAGGCCGTACCGGCGTTCGCGCTGACGGAGCCCGAAGCCGGGTCCGACGCGGCGAGTCTTCAGTTGAAGGCCGATCCGGATGGCGACGGGTTCCGCCTGACCGGTGTGAAGACCTGGATCTCCAACGCTCCGGATGCCGACGTCTACACCGTGTTCGCCCGAACCACGCGTGAGGCCAGAGGCCGAGGGGTGACCGCCTTCGTCGTTCCGGCCGATTCGCAGGGCGTGAGCGGAGCGCCTCTCGAGCTGCTCGCGCCACACCCCGTTGGGCGCCTCGAACTCGACGGCGTCTTCGTGCCGCCCGACCACTTGCTTGGAGAGGTTGACGGGGGATTCCGCGTGGCGATGAAAACCCTCGATCTCTTTCGTCCGAGCGTCGGTGCGTTCGCGGTGGGGATGGCGTGGGCCGCACTGGACTCAGCGGTCGAGCACGCGGCTCGTCGTCAATCGTTCGGGAAGCCGCTTCGCGAATTTCAGGCCGTGTCGCATCTCCTGGCCGAGATGGCCACGCGAACGGAGGCCGCCCGACTGATGGTCTATTCGGCTGCGGCGGCCTACGACACCGGCGCGCCGTCTGTCACGAAGACGTCAGCCATGGCCAAGCTGTTCGCCACGGAGACGGCGCAGTTTGTCGTCGATTCGGCGGTTCAAATACATGGGGCGGCGGGGCTGGAGCGCGGTCATCTACTGGAACACCTCTATCGCGAGGTGCGAGCCCCGCGCATCTACGAAGGAACGTCGGAGATCCAGCGCGAGATCATCGCTCGTGAGCTCTATCGTTAGAACGTGATATCGCCCAGCCCGCCCGCCCTGCGTCCCGAAGTAGTCGAGAAGATCGCCGTCCCGCTGGGCAACATCGTGACCCTGGTCGCCGCGCCGTTTGCCGTGATTGCCGGCTGGACGCTCCGCCGGCGTGAATGGCCGTTCTTCGTTCCGGCGATGATCGTCGTGATCGCAACTGCAGCCTTCTTCTGGAGCGTCGTGACGTGGGCGCTGCTCCTCATCGGGTTTCTGGCCGGATTCATTGCTTCAGGGACTCGGCAGATCCGCAGAACACCGACTTCGTCTGTCGACTGACCGTGGCGCTCTTACGAGTCGTTCTTCGCCGGGACGACCGCGATGCACGACAATTCCACCTTTGCGCCGCCGACGAGACCCTTCACCTCGAGCAATGCGGCCGCGGGGTAGTGCTTGCCAAAGTGCTTCTGGTACGCAACGCCGATCGCCTTGGATTTCGAGAGGTAGTTCTCCAAGTCTGTCGTGAAGATCTGCACCGAGACGAGGTCTTCGGGCATCCCGCCGGCAGCCTCCAACGCGATCACCACCTTCCGCGCGGCTCGGTCGAACTGCTCGACGACGTCGTCTGGCGTTTCTTCTCCCTGTACGTGCGCCGTCTGTCCCGCCAGATAGATCGTTCGGCCGGACTCCGCCACAACCGCGTGGGAATAACCTGACGGAGCGACAAGGGATTCGGGATTGACGATCCGGTGTCGTGTGGGCGACTGGCCTCCGTCGTTCACCGGCCAGTCCACTTCGGGTCTCGGCCCTCGTGAAACGCGGCGTAGAACTCGGCGTGATCAGCGCTCTTCATCAACAGCGCCTGGGTGTTCGCCTCGAGTTCCACCGACCCAGCCAGGTCCATGTCGAGCTCCTTCGTCAACAGCATCTTCGTGCTGGCGAAGGCCAGAGCGGGTCCATCGGCGAGGCGCCGTGCCAGTGCATTCGTTCGCTCGGGCAGCTCCTTGTCATCGACCACTTCATTCGCCAGGCCGATCTGAACGGCGCGTTCGGCGTCGACCCTCTCCCCAAGCATCAGGAGCTCAGTCGCTCGCCCGAACCCGATGACGCGCGGCAGCAGGTACGCGGCGCCCATGTCGCCGCCCGCGAGTCCAACCTTCGTGAAGAGGAACGAGAACGACGCCGACCAAGCCAAGAGCCGGAAGTCGGCAGCAAGTGCGATGACAGCGCCGGCCCCGGCCGCGACTCCGTTCACCGCGGCAATGATCGGCATCGGGCACTCCCGCATCCGCTGAATGACGGAACCGGTCATCCGCGTGAAGTCGAGCAGGTCTCGCGGGTCCATCGTCAGAAGCTTCCCGATGATGTCGTGGACGTCGCCGCCCGAACAGAACCCCCGACCGGTTCCGGTGATCACCAGGACTCGAACGTCCTCCCGATTCGGGAGTTCCGACAGAAGATCCCGCAGGTCGGCGTACACCTCGAACGTCAGCGCGTTCAGGCGGTCGGGCCGGTCGAACGTGACGGTGGCGACCCGGTCCTCGATGTCGAACCGAAAGTGCTCCCAGCGATCCGTGAAGCTTGAAGATCCGCGAAACGGGGTCACTCGAACGCGGACAGCCCCGTGATGGCTTCGCCCAGGATCAGCGTGTGAATCTCGTTCGTTCCCTCATAGGTGTAGACGGACTCGAGGTTGTTCATGTGGCGGATGATCGGATACTCCAGCGTGATGCCGTTCGCACCGAGGATTGACCGGGCTTCGCGAGCGATCCGAAGCGCCTCCCGGACGTTGTTCAGCTTCCCAAGTGAGACCTGCTGTGGGCGAAGCCGACCCTCATCCTTCATCCGACCGAGATGCAGCGCCAACAGGAAACCCTTGCTCAGCTCGACCAGCATGTTCGCAAGCTTCTCCTGGTTGAGCTGAAACGCGCCGATCGGTTTTCCGAACTGCACGCGCGATTGCGAATACTCCAGCGCCGTCTGAAAACACGTCCGGGCGGCACCGAGTACGCCCCATACGATCCCGAACCGCGCCTCGGAAAGGGTCGAGAGCGGTCCACGCATCCCCTGCACGCCGGGGAGCATCGCATCGCCCGGGAGGCGGCATTCGTCGAAGACAAGCTCCGAAGTCACCGACGCGCGGAGCGAGAACTTTCGCTCGATGTCGCTCGACGAGAATCCAGCCGTCTCGCGAGGGACGAGGAAGCCACGGATACCTTCATCGGTCTGCGCCCAGACGACCGCAACGTCCGCGATGCTCCCGTTCGTGATCCACATCTTCGATCCGGTGAGAACCCAGTCACCACCATCTCGCCGGGCGTAGGTCCGCATGTTTGCCGGGTCGCTTCCGAAGTCCGATTCCGTGAG
>JALYGK010000144.1 GCA_030777105.1 Actinomycetota bacterium
CCACGGCCGCGTTGCTAGGCGCCTTTGAGCGCCGGCAGCACCCGTTCGCCGAAGAGCTCGATCGCGCGGGATGCGGTTTCGAAATCCATTCCTGGGTAGTGAAGGCGAACGATCAAGTGGAACTCGTGTCGGTTGGCAAAGGCCTCAACGAGCGGACGAAGCGCCGCCACCACGTCCGTTGAAGTCCCCGTTGGCGTCAGTTTCCTGAGGAGCTCCTCGTCGGGCGGAGTCACGTGCAGATCCTTTCCCGGCGTGTCGGCTCCGGCGTCCCATGCTCCATAGACGCCGATTTGATGCGCTACGCCCGGGTGCACGACCTCCCAGGCGTCGCCCTCTTCCCACACGAAGGCGTTCTGGAGTTGCGCAAACGCGAGCTGCTCCGCGCTTCTGCCGCCGCTCCTGGCGGCATCCTCCGCGATGTGAAGGTCATGACGCATTCGGTCGACGTTGCCGCCGCGAGTCCGGATATAGCCGTCCGCGATTCGGCCCGCGCGGCGGATCGCGGACTCCGCCGATCCGCCCAGCCAGATGGGTATCTGGTCCTTCCGTCCGGGCGCGGGTGTAACCCTCACCTGGTCGAACGAAAAGACCTTCCCTTCATAGCTGAACCGTTCGCCGGTCCACGCCAGCCGGAGGATGTCCATGGTCTCGACGGTTCTTCGCACGCGCTCGTTTACGGCTAAACCGAACATCCGGAACTCCTCTTCCCGCCAAGCGAGCCCAAGACCGAGGATCAACCGGCCTCCCGAGATCAGGTCGACCGTTGCGGCGTCCTCCGCAAGGCGGAGGGGATGGTGGAGGGGCGTCAGCAGCACGCCCGTTCCGAGCTTGATGTGCTCGGTGGCCGCGGCGAGCGCGGCGAGGGTCGGGAGAAGGGAAGGCATGTAGCCGTCCGAGGACCCGTGGTGCTCGCTGACCCACGCCGAGTCGAACCCAATCGTCTCGCCCAGCCGGACGAGATCGACGATCTCGCGGTATTCCTGCTCGAAGCTTCGCGACGTGCCTGGCGGCAGTTGTGCGGTGAACAGTCCGAGGCCGACTTGGACGCCCATGGCCGGGAAACCTTACCTGTAATGTGACGGTGGGTTTCCAGGATCGACCGAGCTGGAGGCGATCGACGTGGTGATGACGGCAGAGAAGGTTCAGGAATGGAACGAGCTGGCGGCCCAGCTCAGCATCGACAGCATCCGTGCCTCGACGGCCGCAGGATCGGGCCATCCGACCTCATCCATGTCGGCGGCGCATCTCGCCGCCGTCCTGTTCGCGGACCACCTTCGCTACGACGTGGACGACCCGAAGAACCCCGCCAACGACCGGTTCGTTCTGTCGAAGGGACACGCCTCGCCGCTCTTCTATTCGGTCCTGAAGGCGATCGGGGCGATCAGCGACGAGGACCTCCTTTCGTACCGGAAGTTCGGAAGCCCCCTTCAGGGGCACCCCGCTCCCGTCCCCGAGCTTCCATGGATCGACGTGGCGACGGGCTCGCTCGGGCAGGGTCTGCCCATCGGATTGGGGATGGCGCTGGCCATGCTCCTGGACGGCCTCCCGAGCCGTGTGTGGGTCCTGCTCGGGGACTCCGAGTCGGCGGAGGGCTCGGTGTGGGAGGCCATGGCGAACGCCTCGCACCGCGAGGTGCGCAACCTGGTGGCCATTCTGGACATGAACCGCCTTGGGCAACGTGGACCGACCATGCTGGAGTGGGACGGCGAAGCGTACGCCGCGCGGGCCAGGGCGTTCGGATGGCAGGCGCTGACGGTGGACGGCCACGACGTCGAGGCCATCGACCGCGTGTACCGCGAGGCGACCAACGGCTTCGGCCCGACGCTCATCGTGGCCAGGACGATCAAGGGTCACGGAGTGTCGTTCCTTGCTGATGTCGACGGCTGGCATGGCAAGTCGGTGTCCGAGGACCAGACCGAAGAAGCGATCAAGGAGCTGGGTGGCACTCGCTCTATCACGATCACTCCGCCGAAACCCGAGCCCATCGGCGAGCCGGAGCGATACACGCGCGGGTCCTACGAACGACCGGACTTCGACGACGCAGAAGCAACCAGGAAGGCGTTCGGCAAGGCGCTTGCGGCGCTGGCGCCGGTCCGTCCAGATCTGGTCGTCCTCGACGGCGAGGTTTCAAACTCCACCAACACGGAGGACTTCGAGAAGGTCGCGCCGGAGCGCTTCTTCGAGATGTACATCGCCGAGCAGTGCATGCTCGGAGCCGCGGTTGGCCTCCAGGCGATGGGGAAGCGGCCCGTTGCCGCGACGTTCGGCGCGTTCCTCACCCGCGCGTACGACTTCGTTCGGATGGGCGCGGTCAGCCGCGCCAACCTGGCCCTGTGCGGCTCACATGCCGGTGTATCCATCGGTGAGGACGGGCCGTCGCAGATGGGGCTGGAGGACCTGGCGATGATGCGGGCCGTCAACGGTTCGACGGTCCTGTACCCCGCCGACGCCGCCGCGACGGTGCGCCTGGTCGAGAACATGCTCGACCTCGACGGCATCTCGTACATCCGCACGACAAGGGAGAAGACGCCGAAGCTGTACGACCCGGATGAGGGATTCCCCGTTGCGGGGAGCAAGACGCTGCGGTCCTCGGAGCAAGACCGGGCAACGGTGGTCGGAGCGGGCGTAACGGTCTTCGAAGCCCTCAAGGCCGCCGATGAGCTCCAGGGCCAGGGGATCTCCGTTCGGGTCATCGACGCGTACTCGGTGAAGCCGATCGATGGAGATACGTTGCGACGGGCGCTGGAAGAAACCGGAACGCTTCTGGTGGCGGAGGACCACTGGGTCGACGGCGGACTTGGCGACGCCGTGCTCCAGGCGCTTGCCGAAAACGGCGCCGACCTGACGGGCCGGGTGATCAAGCTTGGCGTTCGCGAGATGCCCGGGTCGGGATCCCCCGACGAGCTTCGCGACTGGGCCGGCATCTCGGCGGCGAAAATCGCCGACGCTATTCGGTCACGGCTGGACTAGCCCGCCCGTCGGGCCATCGCCGCTCTCCAACGACCCACGTCTCCAGCACGGTCGTCCGCTCATCGAAGGGGTCGCCCGAGAGCACCGCGAAGTCGGCTTGCTTTCCCACGTCGAGGCTCCCTTTCACGTCCGCGACGCCGCACGCTTCTGCCCCGGCGATGGTGGCTGCGCGCAGTGCTTCCTCGGGCGTGATGGCGAGGTCGGGGCGAACCGGCGTGCCGTCCGCCGCCATTCGATTCACGGCGGCACGCATGTTCTCGAGCGCCGTGGCCGGCGCCGTCGGCGCGTCGCTCGAGATGGCGACAGCGCACCCGGCATCGATCGCGGTGCGAAGCGGAACGGGATCGAAGACCACATCGGCCGCGGTGACGCGAAGGGCGGAGTAGTGCACGGCGTGGCCGGGTTGCATCGAGAGGATGAGACCCAACCGGGCGGCTCGTTCGAGATCGCTTTGCTCCGCGAACATGGCGTGTTCCACCCGGCAACCGGCAACGTCAACTCCCGTTCGCGCACGAGCCTCTTCGTATGACTCCACGGCGACGCGAAACCCCTCGTTGCCGAGCGCATGGACGGCGATCCGAAATCCCCTCTCCAGGCCGGCCGACATGATGTCGGTGAGTCCACCAGGCGGATAGTGCAACGTGCCGCTGAAAACGGCGTTCCCCTTGAGCCGGGTCCCCGTGGAGGACAGAATCCTCAGTCCACCCGGGTCGCGCTTGGTCAGCATTCGCCGCACGGCCGTCCACGTTTGGCGCGGAAGCCTGGACAGCGGAATCCTCACCGCGCACCGTTCGGCGCCGTCGGCGAACAACTTCAACGGACCGACGCCCGCCATCGTGCTTCCTTCCCCGGTCCTCGGCCCCTCCAGCGCATCCCGCGGGGTGGCGAATGTCCCGTGCTCGCTCGTCGGGAAGTGCGTGAACCCGATCGGCAGGTCGGCGCTCAGGAGCCATTCGAGGTTCCGCGGCGGGGTCACCGCTTCACCCACATGGGTTACTCCCTGCATAAGGTGATGCCGGCAGACCTCGTCCGCTCGGCCCCGGAGGCCGTCGGCGGCCTCCTCTTCCGCTCGAAGGGCGGCCCGCTCCAGAACGCTGAACGCTCGCTCCCACACCACGCCGGTCGGCTCGCCTCTTCGGTCTCGCTCCAGCTCGCCTCCCCATCGGCGGGGTGTCGACCGGCCGAATCCAACCGCGGCCAGAGCCGCCGAGTTCGCGATGCCCTGGTGGAACGACGACTCAACCAGAAGAATCGGTCGCTCTTCAGAAACGCTGTCCAGCAGTGCGCGGGTCGGCCGTCGCCCGCCGTTCGCCCGCCCGGCGTCGTACCCCCATCCGACGATCCATGTCTCGCGAACGGTCCGGGAGTGTTCGCGGAGCCTCGCCACTGCCTCCTCCGGAGAGCGGGCCCGGCTGCAGTCCGCCCACCCGAGCGTGGCCGCCGCTTGGAGCATGTGCTGGTGCGAATCGATGAGGCCCGGAATGAGGACGGCATGCGTCAGGTCGACCGGCTCGCTCCGATATCGGTGCGGAACGAGCGCCGGAGCGCCGAGCCATTCGATGCGGCCGTCCTCGACCACGATGGCAGTCGGTCCCGGCCGAGGCGGATCACCAGCAAAGATGGTTCCTGCCAGGATGAGGGTGCTCATCCCCATCGCATCCGTGCCCGATCGAGCACTCGCCAGCCGGTCATCGCAGTTTTACGACCTTCGAACGAGGGGAACCGTGGATTCGTCAATGAACGATGTCAGGCTTTCCGTGTGCATCCTGGCGGTGCCGGAACGGCGACTTCGGGCCCGGCGTCTGTTGAAGCAGATCGGCGCGCCCCCGGAACACGTCGACATTGTGTTCGACAAACGTCGCGATGGTCCATGGCTCGCCGGACAGCAAGCATGGGAGCGTCGATCGGGTAACGCGACCCATCATCTCGTGCTCGAGGACGACGCCGTCGTCTGCGGAGACCTCTACGAGGGAGCAAAGGCGATGCTTCGCGCAGTTCCGGACTCTCCGGTCATGCTGTATGCAACCACGCCGCCCGGGGCTGATGCTGCCTACCACGAAGCTCTGGCGACGGGGCGGCACTGGGTTCTGACTCACGGATTCTGGACCGTTGCACCGGTTCTTCCCGTCGACCTGATCGACCCGATCATCGACTGGGCGCGAAGCCACACGCGGCATGACTGGCAGGATTCCTACGACAAGCGCCTCTCGGTCGCGGTGCAGGTCCTTGGGATCGAAAGCATGGTCGCCGTGCCGTCTCCTGTTTCTCACGACTGGTCCATTCCCTCGATTCGGGGCCACGACCATATGAAGGACTTCTGGCGCCCAATTCCGTCGCTTGGCGAGCGGTCGGCGTTGAATGTCGACTGGACAAGGGGCGCCGACGATCCTGTGATCGACGAGGGCTTGAACTCCGTCGAGATGTATCACGAGTGGATCGTGTGAGCCCGGGAATGAGTCGCTATGGTCGAGAGCCGTCATGAACGAATCCAGCGCTTCGGGGACCCGGCCGGGAGAAGGGGCCATCAGCTTTAGCCACTCCGGCTACGGCTACATCCTCGGGTACGGACACGATTACTTCGGGATCTGGGAGCGTGAGAAACCGGGGGGCCCTGTTGTTCGCTTTCCGCGAACCGACGAAGGGTGGAACCAGGCGTGGAACACGTTCGTCGCCTGGGAGCCGAGCAATGTGGAGGTCCCTCGCGCCGGCATACCACCTGACGCACGAACCTACGGCAAGCCGTTTCGGTCGGCGCATACGCTCGCTCGATGGACGGTAGGACTGGTCTCGGGCACGGTCGGTCTCGGCGTGCTCTCGATCGTCGCGTGGGCGATTCACATTGGAGTCCTCTCTCGATTCGGGGCCGGTGAATTCTCGGCGGAGGCCTTGGAGGCGAGTGAGGTCCGGTCGGGCGTGGTGACGTTCCTGATGCTGGCGTCGTTCCTCGCCGCCGGAATCGTCTGGCTCCTCTGGCAGTACCGTGCCCAGTCGAACCTTTCAGCGCTCGGGGCGGCGGACCTTCGGTACAGCCCGGGATGGGCGGTTGGATGGTGGTTCATCCCTTTCGCCAACATCGTGATGCCGTACCTGACGATGCGCGAGCTGTGGAAGGCGAGCGATCCCGACGCGGGCGCGATCGAATGGAAAACGGCTCGAGGGACGCCGATGCTTCCTGTCTGGTGGGGCACCTGGCTGGGGATGCAGATAGCCGCCCAGATCGGTTCGGCGGTGACAGAGAACCCCGACGTCCGAAGCCAGATCGCGGCGTCCGGTTGGCTGATCGCGTTCGTGGCTCTTTTCGTCGCGGCCGGCGTCCTTGCGGTCGCAATCGTTCGGCGAATCGACCTTCGTCAGGGGCAGAAGCACGCGCAGGTGGTGGCCCGTTCGCGGGCAGTCGCCGCCATGTCGTGACCACCGCGCACACGTGATTCTCACACCCGGGCGCGGCCCAGGGGGCGGCCGTGGCTGAGCTGCGCACGGAGGACGCCGTTCTCCACGTGGAGCTCGAAGGCGACGGCGACCCGGTAAGCGTCTTTGCCCACGGTCTGACCAGTTCGTGCCTGGAGCTCGCGCAACTCACTCCGTTCGTTCCGGGGACGAAGGTCCGGTTCTGCTTTCGAGGGCACGGGCACAGTTCATCGCCCGAATCTGGATATCGGTTCGGCGACTTCGCCCGGGACGTCCTGGCGGTCGCGGAGACCTACGGGGCCGACGTGGCTCTCGGGACCTCACTTGGAGCCGGGGCGATCAGCCACCTCGTCGCGTACCACGACCCGAACCGGTTCAGGAAGCTCATCTTTCTCCTGCCTGCCGGTCTGGACCGGCCGCTTCGGTACAAGGAGAGACTGCTTCGGATGGCGGCGCTCGTCGACGGAAAGTCACGGGAAGACGCGGTGGAGGCGCTTCTCTCCGATCCAACCCGGCTCGTCAACTACGCAGAGATGCCCTGGCTCCGCGAGTTCGACCAGCGCCTTCTCAGGGCGCTGAACCCGGTCGGGGTGCCCCGGGCGATTCGAGAGATCGTCGACGACTGGCCGCTTCGAGACCGCGAGGACATGCGTCGAGTCACCGCTCCCACGCTCCTCATCTGTCGTGAGGGGGATGAGATTCATCCCGCGATCGTCGGCCGAATCCTCGCCGACATCATGCCGAACGCCGAGTTGATGCTCTTCCGGGACGCCGCCTCCATGTACGAGGCGATTCCGAGCATCGTTACCCGGGTCTCCGAGTTTCTGCGGTCGGACTTCTCATGAGCGGGCTTCGAGACGGCGAGCTCGAAACCGCCGTTGAAATGGCCGCGGCCGTGAAGTCGCGAAACGTGACGCTGCTCGAACTCGTGGAGCGAACGTTGGAGCGGCTCCATCGATGGCAGCCCGTCACGAACGCGTTCTCCCAAATCTGGGAGGACGAAGCCATCGCCGCTGCTCGGCGGGCGACGCGAGCCGGTCCGGGGTCAACGGCGGCCGTTCCTCTTGCGGTCAAGGATCTGTTCGACGTGGCGGGGCACGAGACCACCGGATGTTGCGCGGCGTATCGCGGAAACGTCGCAAAGATGGACGCGCCGATCGTCGAGCGAGTGGGCCGGGCAGGACTGGTTCTTGCCGGGAAGACCAACCAGCACGAGCTCGCGGCAGGCGGTACGAACCTCGTCTCGGCGTGCGGCCCCACTGCGAACCCGTGGAGTCCCGAACGGATGACCGGTGGATCGAGCGGCGGCTCGGCGGCAGCCGTGGCCACTGGCGTCGTCCCATGGGCGCTGGGGTCCGATACCGGTGGCTCCATCCGGATCCCGGCGTCGATGTGCGCGACCTTCGGGTTGAAGCCGACGAACGGACAGCTTTCTCTGCGCGGTCTCATGCCCCTCGCGCCTTCGCTGGACTGCCCCGGACCTATGGCGTCCACAGCCGGAGACCTGCGCGTTCTCTACCACCTCATGGGGGGGCGCGACGACGAAGCGTCGCGGAAGGCAACCCACGATCCCGGGCGGCGATGGCGGATCGGCGTTCCCGGCGGGTTTTTCGCCGACCGCGTCCACGCGGAGGTTCTCGAACTGGTTCAGAAGGTGGCCGAGACCTTCGAGGAGAACGGCGCGGACATCGAGATGCTGGATGGAAGCGGCATCGACGACAGCCGTCGCGTCTGGAGCCGGATCTGCTATCCGGAGTTCGCGGCCGCCCATCCCATCCTCGACGAAAGGCCCGGCGACGTCGCGCCGAGCGTTCGAGCGTGGGCCGAAGAGGGCCGCCGGCTTCGCCCCACGGAGCGCGCCGAAGCGGCACGGCGGCGGCAAGAGATCCAGCGCTGGTACCGCGACCATCTGGAAAGGTTCGATGCGCTCCTCATCCCCTCGACCCCGTACCCGGCCCTCAGTCCCGACCAGGATGTGATCGACCTGGGGCGTGGGGAAACCGTGGACGCCAACGCCGTGGGGCCGGGGTGGCTTACATGCTCGGTGAACCTGGCAGGGCTCCCCGCGCTCAACCTCCCCGCCGGTCGCTCTACGGACGCCCTCCCCATCGGCGTCTCGCTCGTCGGCGACGACAACGGGGAATCGACGCTGCTCGAGATGGCTGCCGAATGGGAGGCGGCGACGAACTACTCGCGAACCTTGCCGCCCCTTCCGCAGCGAGCCCCTGGGCGCGCTCGAGGGGGACCGGCGTGACGACATTCCGAGACGGGGCGAAGGAGAGACGGGCGTCGCCGGACCTCATCGGCGCTGGGTTCATCGTCCTCACGTCGCTCCAGTTCGGAGCGGTGGTGGTCCTGGGGAGAGTGGCGACCCGAACGAGCCTGCCGGTGCCTTCCTTCCTGGCGGTCCGGTTCGCCATCGCGGCGGTGATCCTTGCCCTCGTCTTGGCGTTGCTGCGGCTGCCGCTTCGACCGGCGCCGAGCGAGGGAGCGGGGCTTGTCGTCCTCGGGATGTTGGGGTATGCCGTCGAGGCCGCGTTTTTCTTCGCCGGCCTTCACCACGGGACGGCCGCCGCCGTCACGCTGCTCTTCTTCACCTATCCGGTTCTGGTCTCGGTGATCTATGTGATCCTGGGTCGCGGCCTCCCGGGGTGGTTGATCGGTGGTGCGCTCTCCGCCTCGATGGCCGGCACCACCCTCGTCGTTGTTGCGAGTGGCGGTGTGGACATCGACGGGACCGGCATTCTCTACGCGCTTGGCTCGGCCCTCACGTTCGCGTTCTATCTGATCGGAGCGGATGCGGTCCTCCAGCGCACGAACTCACTGGCCGGCGCCATGTGGGTCAGCGGCGCCGCGTCGCTTGCGTTGGCGGTGTTTGCCGTCGTGACCGGCGGGGCACAAGTTCCATCCGGATGGAGTGAGTGGGGGCCGGTGCTGGGGACCGGAGCGTTCACGGCCGGCGCGTTCGTGTGTCTCTTTTCCGGGTTGCGGCGCCTCGGCGCAGTGCGAACGTCGATCATCTCGGCCACCGAGCCGCTCACCGCGGCGACCTTCGCCGCCATCTTTCTCGGCGAGGTCATCAGCCCAGGGACTGTGTGGGGAGGAGCGCTCATCCTCGCCGGCGCTATCGCTGCCTCGGTGGCGAGGGCTCGGCCGGCGCCCGAGCCTCCGATGGTTTAATCCCGCCATGCGCGCGTTCGTCACCGGAGCGACCGGGTTCATCGGGGGTCACCTCGCTGAGAAGCTCCGGTCACGGGGGGATGACGTGGTCGCCCTCGTTCGGAACCCGGCCAAGGCGAACAACCTGCGTGCCCTCGGCTGCGAACTGGTCCAGGGAGACCTCGGCGACGAGGCGGCCATCGAGACCGGCGTGAGTGGATGCGATTCGGCATTTCACGTCGGCGCGGTGTACGAGGTGGGCATCCGGGCGTCACAGCGCCCGGCGATGTACGACGCGAACGTGCGCGGCACCGAACGCGTCCTGGACGCCGCGGCGCGCGCCGAGGTCGGCCGGATCGTCTACGTCTCCACGGTCAACGTGTTCGGAAACACCCACGGCAAAGCAGTCGATGAGAACTACCGCCGACCGGGCGACGACTTTCTCTCGTACTACGACGAGACGAAGTTCCTGGCCCACGAAGTCGCCCTCGACCGGATCCGACGCGGGTACCCGATCGTGATCGCCCAACCGGGCGGGGTATACGGCCCCGGCGATACGTCGCAGATCGCGAACTTCGTCGACCTCATCCGGCGGGGGCGGCTCAAGGCCCTGACGTTCCCCGAAACGGGACTGAACTTCCTTCACATCGACGACTGCGTGGACGGAATCATGCTGGTCCACGACAAGGGGCGGATCGGGGAGTGCTACGTGCTCGGAGGCGAGATGACCACCCTCGGTGATGCCATCAAACGGGTCGCCACGATCCTCGGCCGCAAGCCTCCGCGGATTGTGATCCCGTCGGCGATGGTGAAGATGTCGATCCCGCTGGCACCCCTTATCACGCGGATGATGGGGCTCGGGCCGAATCTGCGGGAGCTCATCAAGGCCGCGGACGGCGTCACGTACTGGGCAACGGACGCCAAGGCCAGGCGCGAGCTCGGGTACTCCCCGCGCGATCTCGATACGGGTCTGCGTCAATACCTCGCCAGCACGGAGACCGGGAGGTCGTGACTTTCCTCACCCGGTGAAGGCGAGCGTGACCGCGGTGAACACGGCCGCCACGACCGGTCCCCCGACGACGAGCATGATTCGAACCGATCTGGAGATCTCGGTCCGTCCCCAGACGTAATAGAGGACCGGCCCGAGGAACGGCACGGCGAAGATGATGAGCATCCAGCCGATCCGGAACGAGTTCCGCTCGTCGCGGCGAACCAGGTCCCACACCGCGATGGTCACCCATGTGACATACAGGGCCAGCGGCAGCACGTAGGCGTACATACCGAGGAGCAGGGACCACCACGTCGGTGCTGCCAGGGGGATGCCGACCACGCTCACCTCCATCCGATCGAATGAGTCGGGAAGCGGATACGTCCGAAGACGTCCAATTTGGCCGGGGACCTCCACGCCGGGTATGGCGAGCGGAGGAGCGACCATCACATCCCCGCGCATGTTCCGCTGGGGCGGCGGGGATGGCTGCGTCCGCCAATCGCCATGCGGAAACTTGCCGCTCTTTCCCCGGAGAAACAGCGCCAGCGATTGAATGGTCGGCGCTAGATCACCGCCGCCCAGTGACGCGAGAGGGGACCCGCAGCCGTAGAGCGTCTCGATTCCAGGCGGCACGCTGGAGCGGAAGTCGTTCCCGGCGAAGCAGTTGTCCTGGCCTCCGGGTCCCGCGAGCGCCAGGTCGGCGAGACCGGAACCTCGGATCGTGTTGTTCCGGACGACGTTTCGCTCAGCGATCCACAGGTTCTGATCGGCGTTCGGCGCCACACCGATCCCGTAGTGACGGTGGTTGACGACCGTGTTGCGCTCGACGATGTCGCGCACTCCTCCGGCCACCAGGATCCCGTTGCCGAGAGCGCCGTACGTCAGCGCGTTCGCCGGGGCGTTCTCGTTGCTGTTGTCCTCGACCAGGTTGCCGGCGACGTAGATGGCTCGCTGCGGCGCCAGGCGCTCGGAGTCTAGGGTGTTCGGAAGGATGCCTCCCATGTTCCGCCGCCAGATCGAATTCACCACTTTGAGGTCGCCGCCGGCATTCGTCCCGGAGAAGCCGAGCCCGTTTCGCTCCGAGACCACGTTCGTGACCACGGCATGGCAGGGGCGGCACTGCCCGATATAAAACCCAGCGTCTGGATGGCCACTCGCGTACGAGTGCTCGAACCGTCCGTACCGTGAGTCGAACGCGTAGATCCCGTAGTCGCCGTTGTTGTACGCGGTGAGGTACGAGCCCCGGTATCCGAGGACGCCGGTCCAGATGAACCCGTTGAGCCGGAAAAACCGGGCGGTCATGTTCTCGACCGCGACCCCGTCGGCCTCGATGACGTGGATTCCGTTCGGAATGCTGAACCCTCCATCGAGGATGACGGAGTTTCGCTGCCTCCCGCGGATGGTGATGTACGGCGTTGTGACCTTCACACCCTCGCGATACACGCCGGGTGACACGATGATGAGGTCGCCGGGACTTGCTGCGTTGACCGCCCTCTGGATCGTTCGAAACTGCCGGGGAACCAGAAGCGTGTCACCGGGCTCAGTCGGGATCTTCTCCGGCCCGCGGCCGGACTCGTGGCCCGATGGCGATTGAAGTCGCGCGTTTCCCACCAGGATGACGCCCGCCATGCCGCGGCCACCGGGCGTTCCGTGGTAGCGGCAGTAGTACCGGTACGCGCCTGCACGGTCGAATGTCCGGGCGTACTCCTGACCCGGTTTCAGATCGCCTGACTCGAACGACCCGTCGTCTGCTGTGACCGTGTGGGAGCTCTGACCGACGTTCGGCCAGACGATCCGCGTTCCGACGGAGACGTGCACCGCTTCGGGGTCGAAGAAGTTGTCCCCGGAGACGACGTTGCGTGTCTCTACGGTTGGGTTCGGCTGTCCAACGGCGCTCGGCGCCTGCATCGCGGCCATGGCAGAAACGGCGGCGACCGCCGCGAACCGCCCCCAAGACACGTTCACGCGGCGAACCATACCGCGACGCCTCGCCTACACGACTTCACGTAGGAATACAACCCAACAATTCAGTGGATTGGTCCATGAGCGAACGGGGAAACCTGAATGTAAGTGACCGCCAGAAAGGGGGAAAACGATGGCTCAAGCAGCGCGCGAGACCAGGGACCCCTTCCTGTACCAACGCTACGTCCAGGCCTTGAAGCGGCACGGCGCGACAAAGCCGGAGCAGCCGTCGCCCGGCCACGTCGTTCGGTATTGCCACAACTGTGGAATGCGAGCCCTGTTCCGCCTGGATCCCGGTGGCACGTGGTTCGAATGCTCCCACTGCGGCCACTACGACTAGTCGAATACGGCTAATCCGCTGATCGTTGTAACCTCCCCGTAGATTTCGTTTGCCTACTGGGGAGCCTTGATGGAGCGTCTCGGGGCCCAAGACTCGTCGTTTCTCTATTTGGAGACGCCGTCGGTGCACTTTCACGTCGGCGGCGTGGCGATTCTCGACCCCTCCACTCGGCCAGACGGCGTCCTTCGCTATGAAGACGTGGTCGAGGTCATCTCGTCCCGGCTCCACCTCGCTCCTCGGTTTCGCCAACGGGTCGCCTTCCCGCCGCTGCCGATCGGCCGGCCCGTTTACGTCGACGACGTCGACTTCGATCTCAGCTTCCACCTGCGGCGCGCGGCCCTCCCGCGGCCCGGCGGCAGGCGCGAGCTCATCGAGTACGTGCAGCGAGTGATCTCCCGACCGCTCGACAGAACGAAGCCGCTCTGGGAGCTGTATCTGATCGAGGGGCTCGAGGACGGTCTCCTGGCCCTCCTCGGCAAGGTGCACCACGCCATCGTGGATGGGGTCGCGGCGATCGACGTCGCGTCGGCGGTCTTCGACTTTTCCCCGGAGCCGCAGATCCTCGAGACACAACCATGGGAGCCGGAACCCGAGCCGACCCAGCTGGAGGTGCTGCGCGAGGGGATCAGGGAACAGCTGGTCAACCCGGTTGAGTCGCTGGTCGAATTCGGTCAGCGGACGCTCCAGGCGCCCTTGCGTGTCGCCGAGCAGATGGGCGCCGTCGTGAGGGGGCTCCGGGACATCGCGGGGCGAGGGCTCATCGCTCCGGCCAGCCCCTTCAACCGGCGCGTCGGGCCCAACCGTCGGTTTTCGATGTTCGAAGAGCCGGTTCAGACCTTCAAGGACATCAAGAACGCCCTCGGCGGCACGGTGAACGACGTGGTGCTCACGACGGTTGCCGGGGCGCTGCACCGGTTGTTCCGCCATCGCGGCGAGCGGACCAGGGACCGGACGCTCCGGGCGATGGTTCCGGTTTCGGTTCGAAGCGACAACGAACGAGACGTGCTCGGCAACCGAGTGTCGTCGATCTTCGTGGACCTGCCCATTGCTCAGATGACCGCGAAGAAGCGGCTCGCGCTCATTCGGGAACAGACCAAGAACCTCAAGGAGTCACAGCAGGCGGTTGGGGCGGAGTTCTTGATGAACATCGGAACGTGGGCGCCGCCGACGATTCACGCCATGGCAGCCCGGCTGGCCTCGCGGTCGCGGCTGATCAACTTGGTGGTGTCGAACGTTCCGGGGCCACAGGTCCCCATGTACATCGCGGGAGCGAAGCTCCTCGCTCAGTACCCCGTGATGCCGATCGCGGAGACCATGGGTCTTTCCATCGCCTGCACCAGCCTGGCGGGAACCATGGCGTTTGGGATCACCGCCGACTGGGACACGCTTCCCGATATCGAGGTGCTCACGCAGGGACTCGACGACCAGCTCGCCGAGCTGCGGAAGGCCGCCGAGAAATAGCGGGAAGCCACCCTTCGACCGTCTCCAGCCAGCGGTCCGGAGCTTCCATCTGAGGGATGTGCCCGAGGTCCGGAAAGATCGCCAGTTCCCAATTGTCGTGGTGCCCGGCCGCTTCTCTGGCCGCCCCCACCGGAACCAGACGGTCTTTTTCGCCGTGCATGACCAGAGCCGGCGCTTCGACGCGTTCGACGAGGCGGCGATACTTGCCGGGCGTCACCTGCGTTCGGAAGATCGAACGCGCGGCCTCGAGGAACGCCGACGTCGCGTAGTCGAACTCCATCCGGCGTCTCGCCAGCTCGATGTGCGCTTCGACCAGGTCGGGGTCGATCGAAGAGGGATCCGCCGCGCACAGACGGAGCGTTCCTTTGACCAGGCCCTCGGCTCCAAGCCTTCGGGCCCGCGAGGACGCGATCATCTGGCCCAACCGTCGGTTGGAGTACAGCGCGAAGACCAGCGAGATCTGAACGGATGGTTGGCCGCTCAGCGCGCGGGCGCGCGGGAAGACGGCGTCCGTGAGGATCAACCCCTTCACGGAGGAAGGTGCGTGGGCCGCCTGAATCAGGCACACCTTTCCGCCCATCGAGTTGCCGACCAGCACGACTCTGCGAAGGCGATGTGCTTTCAGAAACCCGTTCAGGAGCTTTCGGTTCGATCCCACGTCGGCCTTGCGCCCGGCCGCCGGCGTGAGGCCGAAGCCGGCCAGATCGAGGGCGAGCACCCTGCCGTGCCGAGCCAGTCCCGGCGCGACGGAAGCCCAGTTGATGAGTGAACCACCCAGACCGTGGACGCACACGAAGGTCGGCCCTCTGGACGGACCTTCCCACTCCCGGTAATGGACCGGACCGTTGACGTCGACCCATTGGCTTTCGGGCAATTCGAGCGTGCCGTACCTCTCCACAAACGAAAGCGTAACTGTCAGACTCGATCCCAGGCATGTTCGAGCGATTCACAGACAGGGCGCGGAGGGTCATCGTCCTCGCCCAAGAAGAGGCGACGATCCTCAACCACAACTACATCGGAACCGAGCACATCCTCCTCGGCCTGATCCACGATGGCGAGGGTGTAGCGGCCAAGGCACTCGAATCGCTCGGTGTCTCGCTCGCAGCGGCTCGACGACTCGTCGATGAGATCATCGGTGAGGGGGAAAGCCCCGCGAGGGGCCACATTCCGTTCACTCCGCGTGCGAAGAAAGTGCTCGAGCTCTCGTTACGGGAATCGCTGGAGCTCGGCCACAACTACATCGGCACTGAACACATCCTTCTCGGCCTCATTCGCGAAGGAACGGGCGTAGGGGCTCAGGTTCTGACCCGGCTCGGTGCGACTCTCGAAAGTGTTCGCGACGAGGTCACTGGGCTGCTTCAAGGCTGGACCGGCGGGACGCAGGAGATCGCCGATCCATCGCAATCCCCTCTCAGCTCGAAGGGACGGGCCGCTCTTGCGTTTGCCGACGAATTCGCCGGGAAGACCGGCCAGCGCCGGATCGAGCCGGCCCATCTCTTAATGGGTTTGATTGCGCTTTCGGCCTCCGATCCGATCGTCCGTCAGATGCTCGAAGATCTCGGAATCGATTTCGATGAGGTTCAGCGGCGAATGGACGAACTGTCGTCCGAACCCGAGGAGGACGAAGGTTCCAAGGAGGACTCGTAGCGTCGGGCGGCTACATCAGGCTGAGGCTGGAGAGGTTCCTCATGAGGTCGCTCATGACGTCCGGGTCCGTGACGACGTCGACGACTGCGGGGAGGCCATCTTCGGTCGCCTTCAGCGCCCGGTCGAGTGCCGGCCGAACCTGGTCCTGCTCGGTCACGCGCTCGCCATATCCACCGACCGCTTCCCCCAAGAGGTCGTAGCGCATGTTCGAGAGGACCGCTCCCCGGTCGGCTTCGTTCCCGTAGAGCATTCGCTGCTCGTGACGGACGTCGCCCCATCCGCCGTTGTTTACGACAACGACGATGACCGGAAGCCGGTGACGCGCCGCGGTATCGAGCTCCATCGCAGACAATCCGAACGCGCCGTCGCCCGTGAAGACGAACACCGGCTCCTCCGGCCGGGCCGCGCGTGACGCGATCCCGAATGGCAAGCCGACGCCCAGCGTCCCCATGGCCGAACCGATGAACACGTTGGTGCCGGGACGATGTGCCTTCGAGAACGCGATTCCCCACAGGACGCTGTCGCCGCCGTCGGACACGAACGTCGACGGTGAATGCTCGTCGGCGAAGGTGGCGACTTCGCGGGCAAGCCAGCCGGGATGGACTCCCTTCGCCGGCCGATCCGCTTCGGCCTCCCAGCTCTCGCGGCTGGCCGCCGCGGCTCTCTTCGCCGGAGCCGCCCATGCCCGATGCGCCTCGGAAGGCCTGGACCATCCTTCGATCAGGGCTTCAAGCGTCGCTCGGACGTCGCCGACGAGTTCGACTTCCGGTCGGCGAAGACCGCCGAGGCTTTCGGGTCGGATGTCCACCTGGATCACCTTCTGTCCCGGCGGGAACAGAGGCGGGCCTCCATAGAGAAGGTTGGCGTTGAATCGCGAGCCGAGGACGAGGGCGACGTCCGACGAAGCAAGGGCGACGCCGCCATGGACCAGGCCGCCGAGGCATGCCGGATGGTCGTCGTCGATCAACCCTCTCGCCGCGCTGGTCGTGGTGACGGGGATGGACGTCGTGTCCGCGAACCTGACGAGTGACTCCCCGGCTCTCGAGAAAAACGCACCGGAGCCCGCGACGACCACCGGCCGCTCTGCTCGTTCCAGGAGTACCAGCGCCTCATCGAGGTTTCGCGGCACGGCAGTGGAGGCCGTCGATTCGTGCCCGACGGGCGCTGGACCCGAGCGGACCGTGGCCTGGCCGGTGAGCACGTCCTGAGGGATCTCGAGGTACGCGACGCCCGGCGCCCCGCTCCGGCACTGGTGAAGTGCCTCCGTGACGTATTCGTGGATTCGTTCTGTCTGGAGGCATTCCGCTCGCCACTTTGTCACCGGAGCGACGAGCTTCAGCTGGTCGAAGTCCTGGACAGCGCCCCGATGGCGTTGCGGCAGGGCGGTTCGCCCCGATATCACCACGACGGGTACGCCAGCGGCGTTCGCCTCCGCGACGCCCGGCACGGCATTGGTCAGACCCGGTCCAGCCGTCACCGCGACCACTCCAGGATCGGCGGTCGCCAACGCCCATCCCTCGGCCATGAAGGCCGCGCCGGCCTCATGGCGCGTGTCGATGAGCCGGATTCGTTCGACCCGGGCGCCCTCGAAGAGAGGAAGAATGTGGCCACCCGAGAGGCCAAACACGGTTTGCACGCCGGCGTCTCGGAGCGCCCGCGCGGTCAGGACGCCTCCGTGCACGGGGCTGGTCATGAGCGGGCGCGAGTATAGGATGCCGGTCGAGTGCCGCGAGAGATGCGTGCCGCCTTCCTGGAGGGCTACCGGACCATCAACGTCCGGCCGACCGAGGTCCCTGAGCCCGCGCCGGGCGAAGCGCGGATCAAGGTCACGTACTGCGCGATCTGCGGTTCCGACGTCTCGCTGTTCAAGACGGGGATGCTCGCCGCACCGGATCAGGTGCTCGGACACGAGATCGTCGGCGTGGTCGACCTGGATTCATCCGGCCGATGGAAGCCGGGGACGCGCGTGGTCGTGTACCCGGTTCGGGCATGCGGAAGGTGCCTGTGGTGCGCCGAGGGAAAGCCGCGGTACTGCCTGGAGCCTCCGGGTTCTTGGGGCGGACTCGCGGAGTACGTCTGTTATCCGACGGAGCACCTGATCGCCGTGCCCGATCAACTCGACGACCAGGCAGCCGCGCTCGCCGAACCGTTCGCCGTCGCGCTTCGAGCGGTGGAGTTGGCGTCGGCGAAGCCCGGAGATCTCGCGTTCGTGCTGGGACTGGGGTCGCTCGGCTGTCTCAGCGCGTCAGCGCTCGACGCGGCCGGCTGCCGGGTGGTGGGAGCCGACATACGCGAGGACCGCCGCGCCCTGGCGCTCGAGATCGGATGCTCCGACGTCTTCGACTCCCGAGCGGAAGACCCCTTTTGGGAGATGCTGACTCACGACCGGCACGGGCCGAGGATCGCGTTCGAATGCTCCGGAGCGCCGGAGGCTCTTCAGCAAGCGTTCAACGCATGCGGCCACGGCGGAGTGGTGGGGGTGCTCGGGATTCCGTTCGAGCCGGCCATGGTCATCCCGGCGGTGTTGTCCGTGAAGGAGCAGCGAGCGTTTTCCATCTCGGGACCTTCAATTGAATCGATGCACCGGGCGTTGGAACTGCTGGTCGAACGACCCCAGACCGCGAAGGTCATCACCGGCGCCGTTCGCCTGGACGACGTGCCGTCGGCGTTCGCCGCTCTGGCCGACGGAAGCGGGGGGGTCAAGGTCCTGGTCAGTCCCGAAGGGTGACGGAGCCCGGCCGATGAACTCACTCCTGGGGCTCGTGTCGAAGGCGCGTCTTTCGCTTCCGCCACTGACGCCCGGAACGCCGGGTGATCCCGGTCTGTTCGGTCCGGAGTCATGGACCTGGAGAATCGGCCGCGAGCGACTCCTTCTGCTCGGCGGCCCCGCGGCCCTGCTGCTCCAGGTTGCCCATCCGTTGATCGCGGCCGGCGTGGCCGATCACAGCGACTTTCGCGACCGGCCGTACGAGCGGCTGACGGCGACGCTGGATGCCACGCTGACGATAACGTTTGGCGATCGCGTGCAGGCTGAAGCGGCGGCGGCCCGGGTGTGGTCAACCCATGCAAGGGTGCACGGAGCGCTGGGAACGGGGGTCGGGCCGTTCCCCTCCGGAACTACGTACGACGCGGGCGACCCCGAGCTGGCGCTGTGGGTGTACGCGACGCTGGTGGAGACGGCGCTCGACGTCTACCACTTGTTCGTCCGTCCGCTCTCGCCCGCAGACCGAGCGGCCTACTTCGACGAAGGCCGGCCGTTTGCGGCCCTGTTCGGGGTCGAGGCCGAGGTGATGCCAGGTTCGTATGAAGCCTTCCGCCGGTACGTCGAATCGATGAAGCGAGACCGGGTCCTGTCCGTCGGGCCAGACGCGAAAGCGCTGGCCCCGCACATCGTGAACCCGCCGGTCGCCTTTCCGCTGAGGCCGGTTTCCCGGGTTGCCAGATTGGTCGCGGCGACTCTGGTCCCTCCACGGCTTCGCCCCTCGTTCCGTCTCTCCTGGACGCGGCGCGACGTGGCGCTCCTCCGCGCCGTCGCCACCTCCACCCGAATGGCGCTTCCCCTCACCCCCGGCTCAGCTCGCTACTGGCCGCATTACCGAACGGCGCGGTTGCGCACAGACGACCGGAAGGTTGGGGGATAGGCTTTTCTTGGCCGTAGTGCTACGGTCGCAGCGCGGGGGGGCTGCCTACAGGGCACCAGTCCCTCACAGCGGTCGCCTGCTAATTCGTCGACTTTTGGAGGGGTTGTGGCATTCGGAGGGCGTCTGAGGGCGGAGCGCTTCCGGCGCCTGATCAGGCGCGGGCGGCCGTCCGACGACTACGCGCATCCGAACGGCGGCGAGGCGCTCCCGGCCGAACGAGGGCCGCACGAGAACGGGCAGGACGCAGAGCGGCGGGCCGCGCTCGAGGTCGCGCAGCAGCAGGTTCGCCTTCGGATGCCGGAGGTCTACGTCTACCCACTCGTCGTGGAGAACGCCCACGACGTGGTGACCCTTTTCGACCGCAGCGGAAGGATCTATTACGCGTCGCCATCGTGGATGGACTCGCTCGGGTACGCGCCTGACGACGCAATCGGCACATCGGCCGCCGAGCTCGTCCACCCAGAAGACCAGGCGGTCCTGGCGGCGATGTTCGAACGTCCGGCCGCCGAAGGGCGCAGCCTGGTGGAGGTGCGGCTTCGCCACAGCGAGGGGCACTGGGTGGTACTGGAGCTTTCAGCCGGGACGGTTCGCGACAACGGCGGTGCCGACCTCATCCTGACGGTGGGCCGCGACGTCACCGAACGTCACCGAGCGGAGGAGGACCGGCACCACCGGCTGGTGGAGGCGGAGACGACGGCCCGGTCCGAGGTCGAGGAGGCCCAGCGCCAGCTCGCCGCCCAGTTCTCGGTGGCACGAACGCTGGGCGCAGCCGAGACGTTGGAGGATGCCGCGCCGGAAATCCTTCGGCATATCGGCGAGAACCTAGGGTGGGACATGGGCGCGCTGTGGCGCGTCGACGAGCGCGAGCAGCTGCTCAGGTGCGTGGAACTATGGAGGAGTCCAGCGGCTCACGCGCCGGAGTTCGAGCGAGTGACCCGGACCAGGACATTTCGCCCGGGTATCGGGCTCCCCGGACGTGCGTGGGCCGCCTCACAGCCGGTCTGGATGACCGACGTCACGACCGACAGCAGCTTCACCAGAGGCCCGGAGGCCGACCAAGCGGCGCTCCATGGCGGCGTGGCGTTTCCCATCCTGCTCGGTGCACATGTCATGGGCGTTCTCGAGCTCTTCAGCCGTGATATCCGCGAGCCTGACCAGGCATTGCTCGCGATCCTCTCGGCCACGGGCGCTCAGGTCGGTCAGTTCATCCAGCGGCGTGAAGCCGAAGCGGAGCGGGCGCAGGCACTCGAGCGAGAGCGCGCCATCAGGCGCAAGGCCGACGAGGCCACAGCGCAACTTCGGAAGCTACAGACGATCTCCGACGCCGCACTAGCCCACCTGAGCCTTGACGACCTCCTTCACGAGCTACTGCTTCGGGTCCGAGACGCGCTTGCGGCCGACACGGCCGCCGTTCTGCTCCTCACACCCGATGAAAGAGAGCTGGTCCTCCGGGCGGTGAGTGGTGGGGAAGAGGAGGCGGCCAAGGAACCGGTTCGCGTGGCGGTCGGCGAGGGGTTCGCCGGACGGATCGCCGCGGAGCGGAAGCCGCGAATCATCAATGAGGTGGTCGACGCGGACGCGGTAGCTGGAGTGTTGCGAGGAACCGTGAGCTCGCTGGTCGGTGTGCCGCTCGTTGCGGGCGATCGGCTCATCGGAGTCCTCCGGGCCGCCACCGTGCGGCCCCACGCGTTCGGCAACAGCGACGTCCAGCTCCTGGAGCTCGCGGCGATCCGAGCCGCCGTCGCCATCGAGAACGCGCGGCTGTACGAAGCGGAGCAGGAGGCGCGCAGAAACGCCCTCAGGGCCGCCAGCAGGACGGTGGTTCTTCAAGCCGTAACGGCCGCGTTGTCGGAAGCCATTACGGTGTCCGACGTCGTACGGGTCGTGCTGGAACGGGGGTCTGCCGTCCTCGGTGCGACCGCGGGCCTGGTCGCCATGCTTGAGGAGGATGGCGCCACGCTGAGCGTGATCGGGGCGACCGGTTACCCCGCCGATCTCATCGAGAGATGGCGAACGATCCCCATGGACCAGGCCGCCCCGTTGACAGAAGCGGTTCGAACCGGAAAGCCCGTCTTCGTCGAGTCACGGACGGAGTGGGAGTCGAGGTATCCCAACCTTGTCCCCGAGATCGTCGCCGGCGGCAACGAGGCGTGGGCCACGGTTCCGCTGTTGGCAAAGGGGGGCGCTGTCGGCGCGCTGGGTCTGAGCTTCGGCAAGCCGCGAGAGCTGACGGACGACGAGGTCGCCTTCATGGTTGCCCTCGCGCGGCAGTGCTCGCAGGCGATCGAGCGGGCACGGCTATACGAAGAGCAGACGCACGTTGCCGAGACGCTCCAGAAGAGCCTCCTGCCGCCCACCTTCCCGGACATTCCCGGGTTCGAGGTGGCGGCGCGGTACCGCCCGGCCGGCCGCGGGATCGAGGTCGGCGGCGACTTTTATGACCTCTTCGAGGCGCGGGACGGCGCGTGGGCCGTGATGATCGGAGACGTGTGTGGCAAGGGCCCCGAGGCGGCCGTCTTGACGGCGCTGGTGCGGTACACGGTTCGGGCCGCCGCCATGCACGAGGACCGGCCCAGTCGGATCCTCGGCCAGCTCAACGAGGCGGTGCTCAGGCAGGTCACGGACAACCGCTTTTGCACGGTTTGCTACGTGCGGCTTCGGCCGAATGATGGAGGCGCGCGCCTGACCGTCTGCGCCGGGGGACACCCCTTGCCGCTGCTCCTTCGGGCCGGAGGCGACCTCGAGACGGTTGGCCGCCCGGGCCGGCTGCTCGGGGTCTTTCCCGAGGTGGACCTCACCGACGAGGCGGCGGACATGAGGCCGGGAGACGCCCTGGTCCTCTACACGGACGGCGTCACGGAGGAGGGCCGCAACGGGGACCACTTCGGGTTGGAGCGGCTGGGCGCGGCCATCCGGCGAGCCCGCGGACAAGACGCCGTAGGGATCGTTGAGGCGGTCGAGGACGCCGTCGTCGAATTCCGGCCTGAGGCCCCGATGGACGACATAGCGATCCTGGTGGTTCGAGCGGAGCCGGCATAACAACCATAAGGGCCGCGCTGGGGCGGCATAAAAGAGCCTCAATAAGCGTTATTTGTGTGTTCGATGTCGAATCGCTTTTGAAAAAGCTGCCGGTGGGGCAGGCTAGGCTACGGAGCCATGGCAGACCCGGAACCCAAACCAACCAGAAAATCTGAGCCGACCAGGGCGCTCGGTGAGGCCGATGACGTGCGGCTTTACCTGGAGGCCGCAGCGCGCGAGCCTCTCCTCACCAAGGAGGAGGAGGTCGAGCTCGCCATGGCCATCGAGCGGGGTGAGGAGGCCCAGGCCAAGCTCCAGGGCGGCAGACTGAGGTCGGAAACCAGCATTCGAAAGGCCAAGGAGCTGGTCCGAAAGGGCCGCGAAGCGCGCCAGCGCTTCATTCGGGCGAACCTGCGCCTGGTGGTATCCATCGCTCGCAAGTACCAGGGGCAGGGCCTGCCCTTCCTCGACCTCATCCAGGAGGGGAACATCGGGCTGATGCGAGCCGTCGAGCTGTTCGACTGGCGGCGAGGCTTCAAGTTCTCCACGTACGCGACGTGGTGGATCAGGCAGGCCATCACGCGCGCCATCGCGGACCGGGGACGGCAGATCCGTCTGCCCGTCCACGTCCACGACCAAATCAGGAAGCTTCGCCGGACCATCGTCCATTTCAGCCAGAAGCATGGACGTGAACCAACCGCCGAAGAGGTCTCAAAGGCGCTGGCGTTGCCGGTCGAGGAAGTCGAGCGGCTGATGGAGGCCGAACGCCGCGAACCGGTTTCGCTCCAGGCACCGGTGGGAGAGGACACGGAGCTCGGCGACTTGCTCGAACAGGCGGAGGAGATGAGCCCGATCGACCAGGTCGAGGACGCCATGCTCCGGGACGAGATCGGCCAGGCGGTGCTGAGCCTGTTGGATCCCCGCGAGCGCCGGGTCATCGCGCTGCGGTACGGCCTGGGGAATGGCCACGCCATGAGCCTCCGCGACGTCGGCAAGATCATGGGGCTGTCGGGTGAACGCGTCCGGTTGATCGAGCGCGAGGCGCTCAGGAAGCTTCGCCAGTCCAAGGTCATTCACGCCGCGGGCTGGATGTAAGGCGTTCTTCGCCCTTTCGTAGACTCACTCCATGCCCTCCGCTCTCGTCGGCATTTCGTCGTGGACGGAACCCACCCTCATCAAGGAGGGAGGGTTCTATCCGAAGAACGTCAAGAGCGCCGAAGACCGGCTGAAGTTCTACGCCTCGCACTTCCCGATCGTCGAGGTCGATTCGACGTATTACTTCCCGCCGAGTGAGCGGAACTCGGTGCTGTGGGTCGAGCGGACGCCGACACACTTCACCTTCAACATCAAGGCGTACTCGCTGCTGACGCACCATCCGACGAAAGTGGATTCGTTGTATCAGGAGGTTCGCGAGGCTCTTCCCAAGGAGCTCGCCGAGAAGCGCAACGTCTACATGGAGAAGATTCCGCGCGACATGGCGGACGAGGTCTGGGAGCGGTTCAGGTCGGCCCTCATGCCGCTTCATTCGGCGGGGAAGCTCGGCGCGGTCCTGTTGCAGTTCCCGCAGTGGTTCATCATCGGCCGTGCTTCGAAGGACTACATCGTGGAATGCAAGGAGCGACTTCCCGACTACCAGGTCGCCGTTGAGTTCCGTCACAAGTCGTGGATGACGGAGCGCAACCGCGAAGAGACATTGTCGTTCCTGGAGGAGCATGACCTGCCGTTCGTCTGCGTCGACATGCCGCAGGGCTTCGATTCGAGCCTGCCACCCATCGCCGAGGCGACGTCGAAAGACCTGGCCATGGTGAGGTTCCACGGGCGAAAAGCTGAGACCTGGGAGGCGAAGACGAAGACCGCGGCGGAACGGTTCGACTACGAGTATTCGGAGAGGGAGCTCCTGGAGTGGGCGCCGAAGGTCCAGAACCTCGAAACGCAGGCGAAGGAAACCCACGTGATCATGAACAACTGCTACCGCAATTACGCGGTGAAGAACGCGCGACAACTCATCGACTTACTGGAGAAGACTCCGGCGGAATCGGCGTCTGCGAAGTAGAGCGGCTCGTCCTTATTCGGCTACGCTAATCGCACACGTCTTGAATGGCTGAGGGAAGGAGGCGTGAGCGTGGACGACATGAGGGACCGAATGAGAGAAGCGGGCTACGTCGGTCTGGGCGCCGCCGACGCCGCCGCGGAGGCGGTACGAGAACGGACCGAAGAAGCCGTTGAAGCGGTGCGAGAGCGCGCCGAAGAAGCCACGCACGTCGCCGAGCAAGTCGCTGCGCGGGCACGGGAAGCGGTTGAGTCTGCGGCCGACAGAGGCGAGCGCGTAGCCAAGCGGGCGACGTCTCGCGCCAGGAGCGCCGTCAACCGAGGAGGGGCGCGGGCCTCCAGTGCGCGGTCGCGCGGTCGAAGCGGCGCGAAGAAGGCGGGTGGACGCGCGAGATCGGCCGCGAAGTCGGCGAGATCCGGCGCGCGGTCCACCGCCAAGACAGCCAGGGCCGGCGCGCGCTCTACCGCGAAGGCGGCTCGTCGCGGAGCGAAGTCCACGTCGCGTGCGGCGTCGCGCGGCGCGAAATCGACCGCCCGAAAGGCGCGCACCTCCGCTC
>JALYGK010000145.1 GCA_030777105.1 Actinomycetota bacterium
GAATGGGCCTTCGCCGTTTCGGAGAGCAAGATGTTTCGGTTGGTCTGATACGCGTCGCACTTGTGGGCGTCGCGCTGGATGATTACGTTACCGGTGTAGACGGCACTGGACCGGCCCTTCAAGGCGCCCTTGTACAGAAGATCGCTCGCCGTGCGTGAGCCGACGTGGTCCTGGATGGACCGAAAGTCGAAGTGCTGATCCCGGTCGGCGAAGTACAACCCGAGCATCTCGCTGGAGCCGCCGTCGCCCTCCAGCACGCTTTCCACTTCGGTTCTGGAGAGACTTCCGCCGAACGCGACGACCAGCGACCGCAGCTCGGCGCCTGGCCCGATCACCGCCCGCTGGACCGAAAGGTGTGTCACGCCGCGTCCCCAGTCCTGGAGGGAGACGTACCGAAGCTGCGAGCCGGCCCCCAGGAAGAGCTCCACGGCCGCGTCGGAGAGGACGCTCTCCACGTCGGGTGAAACGTATCGGTCGATGAATGTGAGCTCGGCGCCCTCTCCCAACACGATGATCGTGTGGGGGAACACCGCGAGGTTGTCGCGGTCGGCATACGTCAGCGTCTGGAGCGGAAGCTCGACGCGGACGCCGTCGGGAACGAAGACGAACGTTCCGCCAGATCGAAACGCGGCGTGAAGCGCCGCAAACCGGCTGCGATCGGGCGACACGGCCTTATGGAGCCGAGGCTCCAGGACATCGCGTTGGGTCCGAAGCGCCCGATCCACCGACGTGAACTGCACGCCCTTTGCGGCTTCGCCCGGGTCGATGTGGGCCGTGATGAGCGAGGAGTTGTGCTGAATGGCGAGCCCGGACCGCTCGCCCACCGAGCCGGCGGCGGCGAGGATGTCCGGCCGAACCTCGTCCAGGTTGGCTGCCGGCGGCTCTTCCGCATAGGGGACAAAGGGAGTGAGGTCCAGGTCCCGGAGGTCGGTGTACCGCCATTCCTCCGTCTCGGGCGACGGCATCGGCATCGTCTCGAACTGCTCGAACGCCTGCGCCCGGAAACCGTCAACCGCGCCATCGCCCTGGGACGTGATTTCCGCGAGCGTTTCGCGCGTGAATCCGGATGTCGTTGACGTGTCGGCCATGAATCCCCCGCCGGCGGACGTGTCCGAATCGCTGTCGGCCGGCCGGCTGTCGCCATAATTCTATCAATTAGGTAGGAATTACCCCCTGCCCCAGGGCGGTGCGTCTCGGAGAATCACTTCGTGCTTTTCCACGAGATCGCGCAGACCTCGACCGCGGTCGCCGAGACCCGGTCGCGGCTCGTCAAGATCGAACGACTGGCCGAGTGCCTGCGTCGCCTTCGGCGGGACGAAGTTGAGGTGGCGGTGGCATACCTCTCTGGTGAGCTGCCGCAGGGCTCGATCGGCGTGGGATGGGCGTCGCTCCGCGATCTCCCGCCTCCCGCGGCAACGCCGACCCTCGAGCTCCTGGAAGTGGATGCGGCGTTTCGGCGCGTCCAGGCGACCACGGGGAGCGGTTCGCAGGCCGCCAGACGCCGGGAGCTGCATGAGCTGTTCGGGCGGGCGACGGAGACCGAGCGAAGGTTCCTCACCGGGCTCCTCCTTGGAGAGCTGAGACAGGGCGCGCTGGAGGGCGTGATGACAGAAGCGGTGGCCCGGGCAGCCGGCGTCCCCGCTCCCGATGTTCGCCGCGCCGCGATGCTGGCCGGCGACCTCGGGACGGTCGCCGAAGCGGCTATTGCCAGAGGCCGGGACGGCCTGGCTCGATTCAAGTTGACCGTTCTTCGGCCGGTTCAACCGATGTTGGCGCACTCGGCCGAAAACCTGGAAGACGCATTCGTCCGAACGGGACGAGCCGCGGTGGAATGGAAGTTCGACGGAGCGAGAATTCAGGTTCATCGCCTTGGGTCGGAGGTGCGAGCCTTCACCCGCAACCTCGCCGACATGACCGAACGCGTGCCGGAAGTCGTCGAAGCGGTCTCCGCGTTGCCCGTTCATTCGGTCGTGCTGGACGGCGAGGCCATTGCGCTGTACGGCGACGGCCGTCCCCACCCGTTCCAGGACACGATGAGCCGGTTCGGAAGCCAACTGCTGGAAGCGGAACAGGAGAAGGTCCGGCTGTCCGCGTTCTACTTCGACTGCCTTCACCTCAATGGAGAGGATCTGATCGACCGGCCGACCACCGAGCGATTCGAGGGCCTGCGCACTGCCGTACCCGACGAAATGCTGATCCCTCGAATCGTCGCGGGCGACCCTGCCGAAGTGAAGTCCTTCTTCGAAGGAGCGCTGGAGCGCGGCCATGAAGGGGTGATGGTGAAGGCGCTCGATGCGCCGTACGAGGCGGGGCGGCGTGGCGCCAGCTGGCTCAAGGTAAAGCGAGCCAAGACGCTGGACCTGGTCATCTTGGCGGCCGAGTGGGGGCATGGCCGGCGTCAGAGGTGGCTCAGCAACCTGCACCTCGGCGCCCGTGACCCGGCGTCGGGTCAGTTCGTGATGCTCGGAAAGACGTTCAAGGGGATGACCGACCAGATGCTCACCTGGCAGACGGAGCGGCTGCTGGAGCTCGAGACGCACCGCGACGGCTACACGGTCTACGTTCGGCCGGAGATCGTGGTTGAAGTCGCCTTCGACGGATTGCAGCGGAGCACTCGGTATCCGGGCGGGCTGGCCCTCCGGTTCGCACGGGTGAAGGGGTACCGCCCCGACAAGCGGCCGGAGGAAGCAGACACCATCGAAAGCGTTCGTGCGCTTGCTGGCGCCTAGCCAGTCATAGCTAGCCCGCCTATCCTTCGCGCTGAGGGGACATGGATCTGCCGACGGGGACCGTCACTTTTCTGTTCACCGATATCGAGGGGTCGACGAACCTCGCTCGAACGCTCGGCTTTCGCTGGCCGCAGGTGCTCGAAGAGCACAACTCCGTCGTTCGAAACGCCATTCGCGCCCACGACGGTATCGACGTACGGACAGAAGGGGACGCGTTCTTCGCGGTGTTCCGCTCCCCCAACGACGCGGTTCGGGCGGCGGCCGCTGCCCAACGCAGTATCGCGGAGCATCGGTGGCCCGGTGACGGACCCCTTCGCGTCCGAATGGGAATGCACACCGGCGACGGACGCCTTGCCGGCGACGACTACGTTGGTGTCGACGTCCACCGCGCTGCACGGATCGCCGCTGCCGGACATGGCGGTCAAGTCCTCCTCTCCGACGCGAGCAAGATTCTGGTGGGTGAAGGCCTCACCGACGGGCTCGCACTGCGCGACCTTGGCCAGCATCGCCTGAAGGATTTCGACGAGCCGCAGCACATCTACCAGCTCGAAATTGAAGGTCTCGAGGTGGAGTTCCCTCCGCTGAATACACTCGATGTTCCGTCCCGGTTGCCGGTCCAGCTGACGTCATTCATCGGCCGCGAGCGAGAGCTGCACGAGATCGGTGGGCTCCTCGAACGAAGTCGGCTGGTCACGCTCACCGGCCCCGGCGGAAGCGGGAAGACGCGGCTGGCTGTCGAGTCGGCGAGCCGCTTGATCCCGAGGTTCCCCGACGGCGTCTTCTTCGTGGACCTCTCCCCCATTCATGATCCGCGGTTAGTGCCTTCCGCGGTGGTGGCGGCTCTTGGCCTGAAGGAGCATCCCGATCGAGGCGCGCTCGAAACGGCCACGGATTTCCTCCAGGCTCGGCGCGCCCTTCTCATCTTGGACAACTACGAACAGGTAACTGAAGCGGTGGGCGTGACTCGGGCCGTCCTGGAGCAGGCTCGCACCACCACGGTGCTCGTAACCAGCAGAGTCCATCTGGACCTGCCGGGCGAGCACGAGTATCCGGTTCCACCTCTCGACGTTCCAGTGATGGAGGGAGACTTGGTCGCCTTTTCGAGGAACGAGGCTGTGGAGCTGTTCCTCAATCGGGCCCAAGCGGCACGTCCATCGTTTGAACTGACCGAGGAGAACGCCCGTCTCGTGGCCGAGATCTGTGCACGAGTCGACGGCCTTCCTCTGGCCATCGAACTCGCCGCAGCGCAAGTGCGGCTCCTGTCGCCCGTGGAGCTGCTCGATCGGCTCCAACAACGGCTATCGGGTCTGAGCATGGGCGGTCGGAACGTGCCGGAGCGTCAGCGCACGCTGCGGAGCACGATCGAGTGGAGCTACGACCTTCTGGAGGCGGCGGAGCGACGGCTGTTCGCCCGACTTGGCGTCTTCGCCGGTAGCGCGAGGTTCGAGGCCGTCGGGGCCGTCTGTAACCCGCAGATGGATCTCGGGGAGGAGACGCTGGAAAGGCTCGGATCGCTCATCGACAACAGCCTGGTTCGGCGTGCGGAGTTCATCGAAGGTTCTCGGTTCACCATGTTGGAAACCATCCGCGAGTACGCGAGAGAACGGCTCGAATCGGAATTTGACCTCGAGGAGACGGAACGTCGACACGCCGAGTTTTTTGCCAGCTTCGCGGAGGAGCGCGGCCCGATTCTTCGTGGCTATGGCGACCATGAGGTGGTGCAGCCACTCGTTCGAGACCTGGACAACTTCCGTGCGGCGGTGTCGTGGTCTGTAGCTGTCAATCGGGCAGATATCGGTCTCCGGATCGTCTCTTCTCTATGGAGGCTCTTCACCGAGACCGGACTCTTGAACGAAGGGCTGGACGCCCTCGAGTCGCTTCTGCAGCTGCCGTCCGCGGCGCCAAGGGATCGGATTCGCGCCAAAGCCATGCTGGCCATGGGATCACTCCTCTACTGGCAGACCGACTACGAATCCACCAAGGAGCGTTACGAGGAGGCTCTGTGGATCTACCGAGAGATCGGCGATGAGAACGGAGCGTTAGAGGCGCTGATGTATCTCGCCTACGCCTTCCTGGCCAAAGCAGATCCCGAGGGCGCCCTCAAGGCGGTTGAGGAATCGTTCGATCTCAACCGGAAGCTCGGAATCGAGCTGGTCGATGCGGAGCTCGCCGGGCTGATGGGTTCCGCCTTTGCCCAGCTCGGGGAGTATGACCACGCGCTCAGGTGGCTCACGACGTCCGTTCAACGGTTTGAAGCCGCCGGTGCTTCGCTATGGGCATACGAGACGGAAGCTCGAATCGGGGCCGTGTATCGAATGCAAGGCCGCCTGGATGAAGCTGAAGCGGCTCTTCGAAGGGCATTTGCCGGATACCAGCAAATCGGCGGACGGATCAACGCTTCAGCGGTCGCGTCACAGTTCGCCGCCGTGGCCTCAGCTCGAGGCGACTATGAGAAGGCGTTACGACTTGCGGGATTTGCCGACGCGATCTCCGACCAACTGGGTGGAAGACCACCCGCAGCACTGATGGGTGTACCGGATATCCGGCAGGAGGCAGCCGTCGCACTGGATGAGGCGACGATCGACCGGCTCTGGGAAGAAGGCAAGTCGATGGACGAGGATCAGGTCACGCAGTTCATGCGGGCCGACGGGAACCCATGAGCAGGCCGCCCACCGGGACGGTCACGTTCCTGTTCACCGACATCGAAGGGTCCACCAAGCTCTTTCACGAGCTCGGCGAGGGCTACAGCGAAGTACAGCGCGACCACCAGCGCATCATGCGTGAGGCAATCGCTTTCGGCGGCGGACACGAGGTGAGAACCGAAGGCGATTCGTTCTTTGTTGCCTTTTCGTCCGCAGAAGGAGCCGTGGCCGCCGCCGTTACCGCACAGCGGGCGCTTGCAGGCCACTCCTGGTCGCACGGAAAGCCGCTTCGAGTCCGGATGGGGATGCACACCGGCGAAGGACGACTCCTCGACCAGGACTACCTGAGCATCGACGTGAACCGAGCCGCCCGGATCGCAGCCGCGGGCCACGGCGGGCAGGTGCTCATGTCGGACGCAACAAGGATGCTGGTGGCGGACGCCATTCCAGCGGGCGTGACGCTTCGAGACCTGGGCAAGCACCGTTTGAAGGACTTTGCCGAGCCACGCAGCGTCCACCAGGTCGTGATCGATGGTCTCGAGGCCGACTTCCCTCCCCTGAAGACCCTCGAGATTCCCTTCAACCTGCCTGTACACCTCACAACCTTCGTTGGACGCGAGCGTGAGCTCGCCCACATCAGGGATGTCCTCGACCGAAGCCGGCTCGTCACGCTGACGGGTCCTGGAGGAAGCGGCAAGACCCGTCTGGCGATCCAGGTAGCCAGCCAAGTAACGGAGCAGTTCCCGGACGGGGTCTTCTTCGTCGATCTCTCAGCAATCCGGGATGCCCGCCTGGTCCCTTCATCGATCAACCTCTCACTGGGTCTGAAGGAGCAATCCGGCCGGGGTCCCTTGGACACCCTGAAGGAGCATTTTCGGGGTCGGACGGCCCTGCTCATCCTGGACAACTTCGAGCAGGTGCTCGACGCGTCCGGCATCGCTCGAACCCTGCTGGAGGCTGCCAAGGACACCACGGTGCTCGTGACCAGCCGAGTCCGCCTCGACCTTCCTGGTGAGCAGGATTTTCCTGTTCCGCCGCTGGAAGTGCCGCCGATCGATAGAGATGTGGAGGGCCTCGCGACCAACGAATCCGTGGAACTGTTCCTCCATCGAGCTCGGGCGGTCCGGCCATCCTTTGAGCTCACCAGAGACAACGCCCGGGCCATTGCTGCGATCTGTACCGGGCTCGACGGTCTCCCATTGGCCATCGAGCTGGC
>JALYGK010000146.1 GCA_030777105.1 Actinomycetota bacterium
CGCAACGCCGGTCGCTTCCTCAAGGAGGGAGGCGCTCACGCCGTCAAGATCGAAGGCCCCATGCTCGATCTGGCGGCCGCGCTCGTCGATCGGGGGATCCCGGTGATGGGACACATCGGGCTGACCCCCCAGTCCGTGCACGCCATGGGCGGATACCGGGTCCAGGGGAGGTCCGAAGAGGACGCCCGGCGCCTCTTCAACGAAGCGCTGACGCTGGAGAAGACCGGGATCTTCTCCCTGGTCCTGGAAGGAATCCCCGAAGCCGTCGCCGCGGAGATCACCGACTCACTCTCCATACCGACCATCGGCATCGGCGCGGGGCCGCACTGCGATGGGCAGGTCCTGGTTCTCACGGACCTCCTCGGCCTCGGCGGCGGCAGGTATCCGAAGTTCGCCAAGCCCTACGCCAACCTTCGCGACGAGATCACCAGAGCCGTTCATGCGTTCCGCGACGAAGTGTCAACCGGGGTGTTCCCCGACGAAGCCCATTCGTATCGCTGAACCAGTTGTCGGAATGCGAGTAACGACCGCCCGAATCGTGTAAGACCCGGCGGATAATTCGGGCGTGAGGGCGCCAAGGGCCACGCGAGCCGTCGCCACGCTTCCGCTGACCGCCGTGCTGGCGGCCACGATCGGAGTTCTGGCGCTCGGGCTGGCGCAAAAGGCGCCGTGCGCCACCGGCGACTGGTCCGACGGCCGACAGTACCGCTGGCTCTGTTACACGGATCTGGTTCCGCTCTTTCACTCGGAGCGAATGAACACGGGAAGGCTTCCGTACCTGGACCCCTGCCCCCTGGCAGCGACAGCCTGCGACGAGTACCCCGTGCTCACCATGTACTTCATGCGGGTGTCGGCGTGGCTTTCCGGCGACACCTCAGGCAGCTTCTTCGTCGTTAATGCTGCGCTGCTCAGCCTTCTGGCGGTGCTGACGGCGTGGCTCCTCTACAAGATGGCGGGAAACCGCGCGCTGTACTTTGCGCTCGCTCCCACGCTCTTGGTGTACGCGTTCATCAACTGGGACCTGTTCGTCATCGCGTTGGCCACCGGAGCGACGTACACGTTCTTTCGGCGAAAGGATCGAGCGACCGGCGTCCTGCTCGGGCTCGGAACGGCGGCCAAGCTCTACCCGGTCCTTCTGCTCCTCCCGTTCTGCGTGGACCGGTGGCGGAAGGAGGGCCTGCGCCCGGCGGGCGGAATCGCCGCCTGGGCCGCAGGAGCGTGGGCAATCACCAACGTCCCGTTCGCGATTGCTGCCAGCGAGTCATGGGCCACGTTCTTCACCATGAACTCGGATCGAACTCCCGATTACACCAGCCTCTGGTATGCGGCATGCCACCGGATCACGGCGAACACCACGTGCTCGTGGTCACCACACCTCATCAATGTGTTCTCGCTGTTCGCTTTCGTGGTCGTGGCCGGAGTGGCGTGGTGGGCTCGCCGCCGGAGAACGCCCGACTTTCCGAGATGGACGCTTGCCTTTCCCCTCATCGCGGCGTTTCTGCTGACGAACAAGGTCTACTCGGCCCAGTACTCGCTGTGGTTGCTGCCGTGGTTCGCCCTGGCCCTTCCGAAGCTGCGGCTATTCGTGGCGTTCGAAGTCGCCGACATTGCAGTGTTCCTCGTGCAGTTCACTTGGTTCGGCACCTTGCTCCGAGACCAAGGGGATCCGGGATTCGCCGGCTTCGCCGGACCACCGCTCGGCGCCTTCGAGCTCGCCCTGGTGGTCCGGGCGGTCGTACTCGTCGCCTGCCTGGTGGCGTGGGTGCAACGTAAGGAGGACGAACCCGGTCAGGGGCTCGGTTTGACGCCCGACGGAGTCGCTCCTCGGTACCGCTCGAGCACGGCGTCGGGCACTCGGTAGATCGTCACGCCGCCCGAATATCGCGGCCGGGAGTCAATCGTCCGGAACAACGCATCCCAGAGGTCGCCCGCTCCGTCGGCGACGAGGATTTGACGGACGGCATGCGAACCGAGGAACGCCCGGAGTTCCTGCTCTGCATCGGGCCCGAGTTCACTCGTATAGAAGGTCCTCACAATGGGCCACGCCGTGAATTCCTTCGGCGGGATCACCGTCACATACCCACCAGCCATCCGGAACCAGAAGTCCGCCTGAACCTGCCACAGCATGCTGAGGCCCCGGTCGCCGTACGGGATCACGACCACCGTGTCGCCCTGACGAATGTGATCCCGGTACAGGCCTGCAGCGAAGAACGGAGGTGAGGTCGCTGGTGTGACCCAATACCGGGCGGGCCAGGCTGGGAGAAGCGACACGATCGCCAGCGGCACGAGCAGAGCTTTCCCCCACCACCGGACGGAACGATCCGCCAGCCAGAACCCGGCCATGATCGCCGCGACAAGCGCGATGTACAACGCGAACCGCGCCGGGAGCGCGTACTTCGCCAGGGGAACGTGAATGAGCGGCGTCCACGGAAGACGGAGACCGGGACGCCCGAGGATTGTCAGCTTCGGGCCGAGCGTGGTGATCACCAAGAGGGCGAACATCGCAAGCAAGACCTTGCCGCCACGAGTCCGCCACGAACGCCACCCGTACCACGCAACGATCGCGATGAGCGGCAGCCCCAGGTACGCGCTTTGTTCGGACAGGTTGCCGGTGAATCGAGTGGTGACGCCGGCGAACCGGCTTGACCCGAACTGCGTCAGCTGGGTGGGGACGAAGAAGTTCAGCGGGTCCGTGACGAACAACGTCGAATAGAAGTCGTAGATCGGAGGCTGCGACAGGCCCCGAAAGACGTAGTAGAGGTACGGAGACAGGACCACTCCGGCCGCCACGTACGCCGCCACGATGGCTCGGCTCACCGTCAGAAGCCGCCGCCGCTCTTCGCGCATGAGGACGAACGCGACGACCAGAGCCAGCCCTCCGAACAGAGTCATGGTGAAGAACACTTCCGTCGAGATCAGGAACTGAAGGACGAGCGCCGTGCCAAGCAACGCGATGAAGGCTCTCGTTCGGCCCTTCCCTTCGATCAGCCGAACAACCAACAGCACGACCAGCGGAGGGACGAACACCATGGCGAGGTTGAGGTGGCCGCTCATCTTGCTCAGGACGTACGACGAGAAGCCGTACAGGTAGCCCGACGCGAGGGCCGCCCAACCGGAGCCGGTGAGGTACCGGACGAGAACGAACATCGCCCAGGCGGAGAGGGCCGGCGCGAGGAGGTAGAGAAGGTTGTACGAGACGATGGATCCCAGCCCCACGGTGAGCGGGGCGGCGAGCAGCGCGAGGGCAGGGATGGCCGTCGTCCCCGCGAGGTTCGTCCCCGACGGTGCCCACACGAGGTCCGTCACGAACGGGTTCTCGCCTCGGGCGATGGCCCACGGCCACCACTTCAGGAACCACATGATCGCTCCGGGGTCGGCGCCGCCGCCGACGTAGGCCGCTCCAAGATCGGGCAGCAGGTGACGCCCGAAGAACGCGAATGAGAGCGCCAAATAGAGGAGAAACGGCCCTGCGGAGGGTAGCCAGCCCCTGAGCAGGTGATTTCTCTGGGGGAGGCCCCCCAGCCTAGAATTCTTAGGACTCCAGTCTGGGCCTACAGCAGCCGATGGTATAGACATGGCTATAAAGGTCATCATTGCCGACGACCACTCCCTCGTCCGGCAAGGGCTCAAGCGGTACCTCGAGATGGCGGGCGACATCCAGGTAGTTGGAGAGGCTTCGAACGGCCGCGAGGTCCTTGGAATCATGGACAACGGGGCGGGAGACGCCGACATCGTGCTTCTGGACATCCGGATGCCCGAGATGGACGGCCTGGAGGCGGCGCGCCGGATCAAGCAGCATCACCCCGCGGTCGGGGTCATCATGCTGACCGCCTACGACGACCGTCAGTTCGTGGTCGAGGCGGTCCGGGCAGGCGCGAAGGGATACGTCCTGAAGGCGCGGGATGCGGAGCATCTCATCCAGACCGTCCGGCTCGTCGCCGGCGGAAACATGGTCATCGACCCGCAGCTGGTCGTGGCGCTTGCGGACGAGCTGACGCAGAGCAAGGAACGCGACCGAAAGGCCGAGACGCTGACGGCGCGAGAGATCGAGGTCCTCCAGCTTCTTGCCTTTGGGCACACGAACAAGGACATCGCGGACCAGCTCTTCATCTCGCCGGACACCGTGAAGACCCATCTCGAGCACATCTTCGAGAAGCTTGGGGCTTCCGACCGCACCGCGGCCGTTGCCGAAGCCCTTCGCAGGCATCTCATCGAGTAGCCGGCTCCCGTCGAGGGAATACCAGGTTCCGCCTGCCTAACGGCAGCGCGCCCCCGAGCCGATATTCAGGACGTGCGAACTCTTCGCCGGCTTACCGCCCTCTGATGTCTGACGCCGTCCGGCCGTCACCGGTCTGGCTCGCCGAACGCGCCCCTCTCCTCATCGTCGCCGTGGGAGGAGCCGCGGTGCTCCTTCTGGTGGGTCTGGGGGCCGTGAGCCCCGTATCGAACTGGTCTTCCGGCGGCGGCCCGGTTCTGGTGGTCGCAGCTGCCACGGCCGCAGCCGCCCTGTGGTCGGTGGCTAGGCGACCGAACGCGTGGCAGGGAACTCGTTGGGCGGCTGGCGCAGCCGGCGCGGTCGTCGTGCTTCGGACTGCCGGCATGATTACCCGGCAAGGCGTGGTGACGGAGGCTGACGTCGCGTCCGCGTCCATGATGCTCGTGCTCGTGGCCTTCCTTGGCACGTTCCTCATCGACTTCTTCGATCACGCCCGCGAAGACCGGATGGCGCTCCTGTCCGATGTGGCCCTCGTGGCCATCGTCACCGGGAGCGTGTCCTTTCTCCTGTTCCATGTGCCACTGGTGAACGACCCATCTCCGTGGGAGCTCGGGCTGGCGCTCGGGCTGGTTGGGGTCGGGCTCGTGGTGGTCTCCGGCTGGGCGGTGCTGTCGCTATGGTGTCCGAGCGCGGTGCACTTCTGCCTCGCGGCGTGCGGGATGCTCGCCGCCATCGCCGGGGTCTCGCTGCAACGCGCGCGGTTCCTCGGGCTGAGCTCGGCCGACGCGCTGGCCGGCCAGGAATCGGCGGCGGCCGCGTCGCTACTGGCTCTGGCGGCCGTGCTCGTCGTGGAGCCCCGGCTCAATCCGGGAGCGCGCCGAAACCCTCAGCTCGCTTGGTGGATCCGTCCCGCCCTGCTCACGGTCTGCCTCGGAGTCGTCTGCGTCATGGTGATCGTCGGCGCCGTGTATCGCGACTCCACGATCCTGGGTGGAGGGCGGCTCGTCCTGATTTCGGTGATCTTCACGGCCGTCGCCGCCCGGTCGTTGGCGAACCAGTACGAGCTGGCCCGAACGACCACGATGCTCGAACAGAGCCTTCACGAACGGAGTGCGGCGATCGACTCGCTTTCATCCACCACGGAAATCCTTCGCGATTCCGATGCCAGGCACCGGTTGCTGCTGTCGGCAGCCGTCGACGGGATCGTGGAGCTCGACGCCGACGGAGCCATCCTCCGCGTGAACGACGCCTTCTGCTCGATGGTGAACCTTTCGGCGGAAGAGGCCGTTGGGCGAAGGTGGGACGAAATGGCAGCATTGGCCGGAGGCAACCCCTCTCTGGCAACGCTGCCCGAAACGGGTGAAGCGACGATGGTGACCGACCGCGGAACGGCCCACCTGGAGGCGCGGAAGTCGGTCGTTCCGACGAGCCCACCCGGGACGCTCCTCCTCATTCGCGACGTGACGGCCAGCAAGGTCTCCGAACAGACGATCCGCAGCCTGTTCCAGTTCCTTCAGAACCGCGACGAGGACCGGACAAGGCTCCTGACCCGGACCAACACCGCCATCGAGAATGAGCGGAACCGGATCGCGCGCGACCTGCACGATGGTCCGGTCCAGGGAATCTCCGCGGCCGCGCTCTCGCTGGAGGCGGCCCGCCTCATGGTCGAGGCCGGTGATAGTACTCGGGCGGCGACGATGCTTCAGAGCATTTCGGCCGAACTGTCCGAGGAGGCGTTGAACCTCCGCCGGGTGATGAGCGACCTTCGGCCGCCCGTGCTCGAAGAGCGAGGTCTGATTCCTGCCGTCTACGACCTCGCCGCACGACTCCAGCGCGAGTTTGGCATCCCCGTGTCGGTTCAGGCGCAATCCGACTCGGAAGTACCGGAGGACATCGAAACGATCGCCTACCGGGTCCTTCAGGAGGCCCTTTCGAACGTCGGGAAGCACGCCCAGGCAACACGGGTGAACGTCCGCGTCGAGGCCGCGGCCGGAACCCTCCAGGTGAGCGTCGAGGACAACGGGCGAGGATTCGACCCCGAAAGCGCCCGAGAGTTTCTCCGGAGAGGGAAGGTGGGACTCGCCTCAATGCGCGAGCGCGCCGAGCTGGCCGGCGGGACGTTCACCATACGGAGCAGCCGCGGTGGAGGGACGGCCGTGATGGTGTCGCTTCCGTTCGAGATGCTGCCTCGGCTCCCGGCTGACGCCTGAGGCGACAATCCGCTTACTGAACCGCTTCTACCTGTAGCGAGGCGGCGGCGGCGGCGGTGGTGGTGGCGGCTCCGGCGGCGGTGGCGGAAGTGGCCCCGGCGGAGGGGGCGGCGGTGGGGACGCCGGAGGTGGAGGCGGCGCCGGCGGCGACGGAGTGGTTCCACCACCGGGCGGAGACGGCGCTATGTTGGGCGGAGGCGGCGGCGGGTTCTGGTTCGACGGCTGGTTCGAGGTCTTCTTCGGTTTCGGCGATTTCTCTGGCTTGGGGGCGTCCGACCGGTTCGGGAACTTGTTGTAGCCCTCGAAGCTCGGCGTCGGGAAGGATGCCGGCGGCACGTTCGCCAGCGCCTCGGTCATGAAGTCGCGCCAGATCAGCGCGGGGATCGAGCCACCGAACACATTGGCGTAGCCATTCACGTTCGTCATGGGGATCTCGGCCTTCGTGTACCCGACCCACACGCAGGTCACGAGCTGAGGCACGTGGCCGCACAGGTACGCGTCGACGTAGTCCTGGGCCGTCCCCGTTTTGACCGCTTCGTCTCGGTCCGGCAGGTTGGCCGCCGTTCCGGTCCCGCGCGTCGAGACGTTCTGGAGTACGTAGTTCACCAGGTCCGCGTCGTTTTCCGGGAGCACCCGCTCCCCTTCCGACTTGGCTTCGTGGAGCACCTCGCCATCGGCCGACTTCACAGACGCGATCGAATACGAGGGGCGCCGGACGCCGCGCGCCGCCAGCGTCGAGAATCCGTTCGTCATTTCGAGCGGCGTCACGCTTTGCGAGCCGAGGGTGATCGAGCAAACCGGCTCGAGCGGCGTCTGGATCCCCATTCGCTTGGCGAGCTGGGCGACCCGTTCGGGGCCAACCTCGACGACGAGCTGCGCATAGATGGTGTTCACCGACTGCGCCGTCGCGTCGATGAGGTTCATCTTCCCCTGGCCGGCGTCACCATAGTTGCTGGGTTTCCACGGTTCGCCCTTCTGCGCGTCGTAGCACTGGGCGTCCGGAATGGTGATTTGCGCAGGTCCCTTCCACATCGACCTCCTCCGCTGCCAGGAAGGCGGTCTCCGAGTAGCCAACGCGGGCGGCGAGCGCCTGCATCGCCGCCTGGTCCATGCCGGCGGCCTCGAGCACCACGCCGGCCGGATTGCCACCGTCGGGCCGCTCGCTGAACGCGGCGTAGCGCAGGACGCGCGGAAGCGACGACGACATCCGGCCATGCTCGCGCATCCGGCGGTCACGTTTAGGCGCGCGGCCCCCCGGACAGAGGAGCGGCAGTCGCCTTCCGTCCAGCCGAAAGGAACGCCATGTCGATCGGATCCGCCCTGGTGCGCGGTGTAG
>JALYGK010000147.1 GCA_030777105.1 Actinomycetota bacterium
CGCCGGCGCCGGCGCGCGAGTAGGGCAGGCAGCCGACCACCACGTAGCCGCGCCGCGTCTGGCCGGCCCCAACCGGGATCTCCCGCGAGGGCTCCCACAGGTCGAACTGGCAGAGCGCGCCCGGCCGATAGGAGGTGCGCTGAAAGGTACGCGGCCGGGGCAGGAAGAGCGGCCGAACTTCGCGCAGGTAGTCGTCCAGGATCGTCTTGCCACCGCCGTAGCCCTGCTCCTCCAGCAGCTCGCGCAGCCGCGTGCCCGGCAGCCGCGGATCCGCCCGCAGCAGCCGATGGATCTCGTCGCGGAACGGATCCAGCTTCGACGGCCTCGGTCCGCGACGGTAGCGCGGCGGCTCAGGCGAGCGCAACGCCCGCCGGACCGTGTTGCGGCCATGACCGGTGCGCCGAACGATCTCCTTGATCGGCAACCGCTTCACGAAGTACAGGCGGCGGATCTCGGCCCACTGCTCCACCCCGACCATGACCTCCTCCTCGCTCGATCACCAGCGACCGAACGAGGCTTGAGACCCGACCGGACGACGCCAGCGGCGCCGCCGGGGGGTCAGATTTCAACCGGCGTCAGGGGGTCAGTATTGGGCCGGCGCCGATAGGAGGTCGGCGGTTCGAGTCAGGCTAGGACCATGAAAGACCTGATGTAGCTCACGCTCGCACCTCAGCCGGATGTGCATCCGCGGCGATCCTGTCGGGCGGCAGCCGGGGCGGCTCCATCCGGCCGGTGAAGTTGAACCAGGAGGCGAGGGCTGTCGCCTCCCAGATCCGTCCTCGTCCCCAACCGGCTGCGCGTAGCGCGCCGAAGTCGGCGGCCGCAAGCATCCTCGGCGACCCGGTCAGCTTGGTCACGTACGTCAGGAGCGCCCGGGTCTTGTCGTCGAGCTCGTACGTCGACAGCTCGTTGCGGACTCGTGGGTCAAGGTGCTCGTCACCGGTTAGGCGGCGCACCGCCGCCGCGCGATCGCCGCTTCGAGGATGACTATTTCCGGGACGGCGATGGCGGTTTCGGGAACTGACGCTTAGCCGGCGTTGTCGTAGTGGCGAACGCGCCTCAGACTGTTGGGGAAGGTGTTGGGGCGACTCCGGCCTGGGGGCAAAAATGGCTCAGCCATGCGGTTTCCGGCTGAATAGGGTGAGTGGATCGCACCCAGGAGGTCGCCGGTTCGAGTCCGGCTAGCTCCATCAGAAACCTCCGGAAAGCGGCGTTTTTTTCCGTGGAGCGAAGTGCCTGGAACCATCCAGGCGCTCTCTCCTCAGATGTACCGAGATGTACGAAGAAAGGGCTGTAGCACGCGGAACGCCGGCTTCCGGCGAGATCGTCAACACGAGAATATTGGGGGAAATATTGGGCGGAGGGAGTTCGGGCCGCTACGTCGCCGGGGCCAGCCTTATACCTTCGAGCGTAATTGCGGTTCGACAGGCAACCGGGGCGTGCCCCGGTTGCCTGTCTCGCGTCCTGCCTTCCTCGCCTCAGGGGCCGCCGGCCGGGTGATGGCACGCCCAGGCAAAGCCGACGAAGTGCCACACCCCCTGCGACCGGGACACGGGACGCCGCTGAGATCACGGCTCGTGAACCGCAGCAGCTCCGTCCCCACGAACTCGTTCGTCTCCGGTTTCAAGTAGATGTTGCTCTGCCCGACGCCCGGCCCGGTAAAGCCGCCGCCCGGCGCGAGGCAGTGGACTCCGCTCGCCAACGGGATGCACGTCCACCCGGCCCTCTCGAGCTGCTCGACGGTGGGACCCCGCGCCGCGACGGCGGGTCCCGCCGCTCGCTGCTTGACTGGGGCGACTCGGTGTTCTAGGTTCGCCCTGCGAGAGCGAGCGGAGGTGTTCGTGGTCGTCCGCGAGCATTGCGATGCTGCGGCGGCGGTTCCCCGCTCCGGGAGCGGTTTCCCGTGGAGATCGCCGACATGCTGAGCCCTCCGAGCGCGGAGATGCTGCGGCCGTCTCGTTCCAGGGGGCTCCGGACAGCGTCGACCAAGGAGGACGCATGAGCCAGAAGGCCGTGATCAGCCGTCGCGGCGTGCCCGCCACTCGGGACGTCGCTCGTCTCGAGAGCCAGGCCGAGAGCCTGGGACTCGCAGTCGAGCAGCAGCTGCCCCAAGGGGTGCTCGTGAGCGGCGACGAGGGCCAGCTCACTCGGCTCGAGGCAGAGGGCTTTCGCGTCAAGATGCTCGCGGACACGAACATCCTCGAGGTCGGCTCCTACCGGATCGACATCGAGAACGATCCGCCGGCCGTCCCGCGGAACCTCGAGGTTCCGCGGGAGCTCAAGGAAACGTGGCCGCACCACCTCGTGCAGCTGATCGCACCTCCGACGGAGGACTGGACGAGGATCATCGAGGCCGAGGGCGTCGACGTCGTCGAGCCCATATCCCGGTACGGCCTCTTCGTCGTCGCCGCGCCCGCGCAAGTGGAGCCGCTCGCAGAGCTTCCTTTCGTCGCGTGGACGGGCCCCTTCAAGCCGGCGTACCGCCTCCACCCGAACCTCGCGGGCCTGACTGGGCGGATCCGGTACGTGCGCATGAACGTCTACCCGGGGGGCCAGCTCGACGCGACCCGGGGGGAGCTCCAGAAGGCGCGGGCGACGATCGTGGCCGAGGCGCCGCCGACCGAAGGGTATGCGGGTGACTATGCGACGCTCGTTTGCGAGGTCGACGCCAGGCAGCTTCCGCGGCTCGCAGCTTTTCCGGCCGTCCGTTTGCTCGAGTTCGCCGCTCCCGAGCCGGGCCTCGACGGCGAGCGCGAGACTCAGATCGTGGCCGAGAACCTCGACGGCGCCGCGCCGCCCAACACGGCGCCGGTCATTGGATACCAGGGCTGGCTGGCGGGGGCGGGCCTGAGCGGAACCGGCGTCGTCGTCGCCGTGTGCGACACCGGCGTCGATACGAACGCAAACAACAACGCGACCGGCCACCTCGACCTGCGCGGCCGCCAGGTCGCTTTCGTCGACTACACCGGCGGGGTTGCTGCGACGGACACCGACGGGCACGGGACGCACGTCGCCGGGATCGCGGTCGGAAACGCGGCGACGGGTCAGGCCGAAGCCGCCGCTCCGAACAACTTCCTTTGGGGCCAGGGGATGGCGCCGCAGGCGGGCTACGTGACCCAGAACGCGCTTCTGGGACCGTGGCCACCCGCGAACTGGGGCACGCTGACACAGGACGCGGATACGAGCAGCGCCGACGTCATGAACAACAGCTGGTGGGACGGCGGACCGGCCGGCTCCGGCTACACCGCGAACGCGCGGCGGTTCGACCAACTCGTGCGCGACCCCGCCGAGGCGACGCCGGAGCTCGACCACCTGGTGATCGTCTTCTCGGCCGGAAACGCCGGGCCGAATCCGAGCACGATCACGCCGCCCAAGGAGGCCAAGAACCTGATCACGGTCGGGAACTCGTTGACGTTCCGCCCCGGGGTCGGCGATGTCGACGACATCCGTGGGCTCCGAACCTCGTCGAGTCGCGGCCCCGCGTTGGACGGACGCATCCTCCCTACGATCCTGGCACCAGGGACGAACGTCTCCTCCGCCTGGTCCGAGACGGGCAGCACGGCGCAGTACGGGCAACCCATCGCCGGGACCGGCACGCCCGATCCCGCAAATCCCGCCAACCTGCTCAACCAGTACATCTTCATGAGCGGCACCTCCATGGCCTCGCCCCACGTGGCGGGGAGCTGCGCCCTTCTCATCGAATGGTGGCGGCAGCGCACAGGAGGGCGAAATCCCAGCTCCGCGCTCTTGAAGGCGCTGCTCGTCAACGGTGCCGAGGATCTCGTGGGAGGCCCGAGCGGGAGGTTCACCGCGGGCGGCGCTCCCGTTCCGCTCGCGAACATCCCGAACAACGACCAGGGCTGGGGGCGGGTCAGTGTCGAGAACGTCGTCTTCCAGCCGCCGGTCTCGGACCGAGGGCCGAAGATCTTCACCGACCAACGGCACGCGTTCACGGCGGACGGGCAGGAGCACATGATCCGCGTCGCCCCCGTCGATACGGGTCGTCCGATGCGCATCACGCTCGTCTGGACCGACGCGCCCGGAGCGGCGAACGCGAATCCGGCTCTCGTCAACGACCTCGACCTCGAGGTCGTCGAGCTCGCGACCGGGAACGTGTACAAGGGCAACGTCTTCGCGAACGGGTTCTCGACCGTCGGCGGCACGTTCGACAACCGGAACAACGTCGAGTGCGTGTACGTCCAGAACCCGACCGGGGTCTACGAGGTCCGCGTGATCGCGGCGAGCCTCTCGGCGAATGCGCTCCCGCCGTTCGACAACGTCGCCTGGCAGGACTTCGCCCTCGTGATCGACAACGCCGAGGTGCCGGCAGCCGCGCCGGTGCGCGTCGTACCCGTCATCGATCGCTCCGGAAGCATGGTCGCCGCAGGGTACGTGGACGTCACGAAGACGAGCAGCAAGCAGTTCGTCGATCTCATGAGCGTCGACGACAGGGTCGGGGTGGCGAGCTTCGCGACCACCGCCTCCAAGGACTATCCGACCGGCCCCGGTCCGAAGTTGAGGACGATCACGGGCCAGCCGATCCGCGACGCTGCGAAGGCCGCTGTCGACGGGCTCTCGTTCGGCGGCGCGACGTTCATGGGCGGCGGTATCGCGACCGCGCGCGATGCGCTGAACGGGCCGGCCGCCGTGAGGCGCGCGATCGTTCTACTCTCCGACGGATACGACAACAAGGGCTTCGTCGCGGCGAACCCTTCGGCGATGGACGTCGTGGCGACGCTCCCGGGGAACATGCCCGTCTACACATGCGCGATGGGGCCCGCCTCGGATCAGAGCCTGCTCGAGCAGATCGCGACGGTGACGGGCGGCCGCTACTACTTCATGCCCACGATCGACGACCTCTTCGAGATCTACAACTACATCCGAGGGCAGGTCACCGGGGACGGGATCATCGCCAATGAATCGGCCGTCGCCTCGCGAAGCCGCGTCGCGGCCTTCGTCGACTGTGGCGCAACGACAGCCACGTTCACGGTGGCGTGGGCGGACCCGAAGCTGACGTTCGTACCGCGTGAGCCGCGCAGGCGAAACGAGCTCGGCATCCGCCTGCGAGACCCCGGTGGACGCCTGCTGCATCCCCACTCGAGCTACGTACGACGAATCGACGGGAAGGGCTACGTCGTCTTCCAGGTCCAGGAGCCAAGGCCGGGCCAGTGGTTCGTCGAGGTGGCGACGGCCCGCGCCGAGCACGTGCGCTACACCGTCGGCGGCTTCGTCCGCTCTTCCCTTCGCCTCGTCGTTTCATTGCGGCCGGCACAGGTGGTACCCGGTGCGGCTATGACGATCGCCGCCCAGGTCTTCGACGGGAGGCGACGGATCGGGGGATTCCACGCGAGCGCGACGATCGCGGGCCCGTCAGCCGGCATCCCCACGCTGCTCAAGAAGCATCGAGCGAAGCTCGCGAAGATCAGGCCGATTCCCGCTTCGGGAGGCGACAGGCTCCCTCGCGACATCGGCAAGCTGCTCGCGTTTCAGCGGAGACAGCTGGTCGACAAGAAGCGCGACATCTTCGCCCAGGTCGTATCCGCGGTGCCCTTGAAAGATCTCGCGGCCGGCCAGCTGCGCCACCTCGATCTCGACCACCTCCTTCGCGAAGAAGGCTTGTCGCTCACGACGACGGCGCCCGAGCAAACGATCGGCTCGTCCATGGCCGAGCCGCCCGTCAGCGGCGCCCTCGAAGCTGCGGGCCCGCCGGCCGCCACGCTGTCGGCGTCGGCGCCGACCGGTGTCATGAGCGGGAAGTTCGCGGGTACGCGCGAGCCGGGGACGTACAACATCGTGGTCTCGGCCGTCGGGAGCTCGCCGGTGTCAAAGTGCCGCTTCGCCAGGAGGGATCTCGTCAGCATCCTGGTTAAGTAGGCGCGTGTCTGGAACGTATTGCGGGAGTGACGGATTGCGGATGAAAACCGCTTGGGTAAACCGTTTCCACTTCAAAAGGAGCGCTGGAATCGCACCGAGGAGGTCACCGCTTCGAGTCCGGCTAGCTGCAAAGCGTGGCGTCGATCCCAATCGCGTCATAGCCGCTCGAGGCACAGAATCGGAATGAATCCGTCGAGGCGACCGCGGCCCACCGCGACGATGGCCGCCGGCGAAGCCACGAGGCGCGTGCGAACGAGTCGCGACCGACGCCGTGCAAGCTGCAACTGCTCCGAGCATCGCTATGGCCCGGGCCGGGGTCATCGTCGTCTTGACCGCAGTCCGGGGAATGTTCCAGACGGGAGGCGAAACCGCGCCTTCTCGAGTGAGACCGAGGGGTCGAACCGCATTCCCGCTCGCGGACAGCAGCTCGCAGAGCGATTCGGCTCAAGCACCCACAAAGGCGCGTGCGCGCGTATATCGGGCGCGTCGCGACCGACTTTGGTGACGCGCTGTTGTCCTAGTGGCAAACGGGCCGCAGAGTGTTGGGGGAGATGTTGGGGCGACCCAGCGGGTGCACTGGGAATGGCTTAGCCACGCGCCTTGGAGGCCTTCGTAGTGACTGGATCGCACCCAGGAGGTCGCCGGTTCGAGTCCGGCTAGCTCCATGAGAAACCGCTGCAAACCGGCGGTTTTCTTCAGGCAATGAGCGAATGAGGAACATCCAGGCGCTCGGGCCCCAGATGCACTCAGATGCACGGCAGGACGCACCGGGGAAACGGCGCGCACGTCCTCACGCGGCGAGAGTGTTGGGGCAGTGGCCGCCGGAGCCTCGTGCTCCGGCGCCCTCCGCGAGACGCCGAGCTCAGCTATCCCGGGGCAAGCGTGCAAACACGTCGCGCCGGCGGTGTGCGACCGCCAGTCGACCGCATGGCCCTGCAAGCGCTCGAGCTGGAGCAAGACGGACGCAGCGGCGGCTTCAGCTCCTCAGCCGCCGGCGAGCAGCGCGCCGCTTCTCGACCTACCGGCCCCGGCGCGTCTCTTCCGCTTCGGTTGTGGCCCCGGAGGACGGATGCCACAATTCCGAAATGCGGAAGCGAGTCCGAAAGCGGCGTTCATGAGCAATGTCGTGGAGAACCCGCTCGACGCGGGGAGGGAGGCGGTCGAGCGCCACGCGTGGGACGAGGCGTAC
>JALYGK010000148.1 GCA_030777105.1 Actinomycetota bacterium
ACATGCTCCATTCGGCAAATCTGTTTCACTACTAGGCGCGTCCCAAATCGCCTTCGAAGACGACCCGCAGAGTCACGAGACGGAAATTGCGGTGACAACCTCCGCTGGTAAGACAAGACGCGTTCTCTGTCCAGGAGGACGCCTTCCAGACGAGGAAAGAAAGCGGATCGTCGCGGCAGCCGAGCGTTTTCTTCAACAGGCAACCCAGTGAAACAGGAGCGTGATCGTTGCTCAATCGGACGTCGCTCAGCCTCAACTCCCGGATCTCGGTGAGCGCCGCCCTACAATAGGTTTCTCGGGCGAAAGGAGGGTCGAGGCTTGCCGCAAGAGCAGGAGCAGAAGCGAACTCAGCGGAAGGGCGGAGGAGGCTCCTCGGACGAGGGAGGCCAGACCGCCGCCACCGAGAAGGCCGAGAAGCTCAAGGAGGAGATGGACGACATCCTCGATGAGATCGACTCGGTGCTCGAGGAGAACGCCGAAGAATTCGTGAAGTCCTACGTCCAGAAGGGCGGCGAGTGAGGGACCCCTCCGACCCATTCGGTCCTTTTTCCAACTCTATTCCCGAGCCCTCCTACCCAATGAGGGCAAACAACCCGAGCTTCATGGACCTCCTTCGACCCGGCGTCCCGACCAACCAGTCCATGCCGACTGCTGACCCACGAGTCGAATTCGCCCAGGGGACCACCGTCCTCGCCATGAAGTTCGCCGACGGCGTGGTCATGGCGGGGGACCGACGCGCGGTCGAGGGCTTCAACATCGCCGACGAGCGGATCGAGAAGGTCTTTCCGGCCGACGACTTTTCCGCCATCGGGATCGCCGGCGCGGCGGGACAAGCCACGGAAATCGTCCGGCTGTTCCAGACCGAGCTCGAGCACTACGAGAAGGTCGAAGGCGACGTGCTGTCACTCGAGGGGAAGGCAAACCGGCTCGCGCAGATGATTCGTCAGAATTTTCCGTTCGCGCTTCAAGGACTGATCGTCGTCCCCCTGTTCGCGGGCTATGACCCTCGTCACCGTGAAGGCCGTCTATATCGGTACGACGTGACCGGCGGCCGATGGGAGGAAGCGGACTTCCATGCCACGGGATCGGGTGGATTGCACGCTCGGGCCACGTTGAAGAAGCGATTTCGGCCCGACCTGGCTCGTGAATCGGCCGTTCGGGCGGCCGTGGAGGCGCTGTACGACGCCTCCCAGGAGGACGTGGCGACGGGAGGCCCGAATGTGCTTCGCGGCATCTATCCCTCCGTTCGAACCATCACGGCCGAAGGCGTCGTCACCGTGGCGGAGGACGAACTCCGGACTGCCTTTGAGGCAGTTCTGGGCGAAAGCCACGAAACGCATCCGCTGCGGTCGCCCAGCCCTGCCAGAGAGAACGAAGAGCACGAACCGTCTTCCTGATGGCCTTTCAGCCCTACGTATCGCCCGAGCAGCTCACCAAGGACCGCTCGGAGTACGCCCGCAAGGGCATCGCCAAGGGCCGCTCCGTCGTCGCCGTCGAGTACGCCGACGGCATCCTGTTCCTCGCCGAGAACCCGAGCGGCACGCTTCGGAAGATCTCGGAGATCTACGACCGGATCGCCTTCGCCGGCGTCGGGAAGTACAGCGAGTACGAGAACCTCCGCATCGCCGGCGTGCAGCTGGCCGACGTTCGCGGCTACTCGTACGGACGGGAGGACGTTACCGCGAAGACGCTGGCGAACGCGTACTCCCAGGCGCTCTCGAACATCTTCACCATGCAGATCAAGCCGTATGAAGTCGAGATCCTCGTGGGGCAGGTCGGGGAGATGCCGGCGGACAACGAGCTGTATCACATTCTCTTCGACGGAAGCGTCGCGGACGAGCGTGGCTGCGTCGCCGTTGGCGGCCGCGCGGAGGAGCTCGGCGACAGGCTTCGTGCGGAGTATCGAGACGGTCTATCGCTCGCCGAAGCAGTTCGCCTGGCAGTCGGAGCTCTCTCCTCCATCGAACAGCGCTCCCTCGACGCGCCGAACCTCGAAGCCGCCGTCCTGGACCGGACCAGGGAACGAAGGAAGTTCCGGCGGCTTTCGGACGAAGAGGTTGCCTCTATTCTCGACAGCCGCAGCTAAGCCAACGCTCTCGGAAAGGACCGGAACATGCAGAAGAAGTCGTTGTTGCTCGGAATCGCTTTGTTTGCCGCGGTCGCCTCAGCGTGTGGTGGGGGAGACGACGCTGCTCCGCAGGCGGGCGGATCGCCCGGTGGAGGGGGCGGGGCATGCAGCCCTTCCGGCACCACCGTTCAGATCACCGCCCAAAACCTTAAGTTCGACAAGAATTGCCTTGCCGCTCCGGCGAACCAGGAGTTCACCATCGAGTTCTCCAACCAGGACGCGGGCGTGCCACACAACGTTTCCGTCTTCAGAGACCGGAGCGGGGGAGAACCCCTCGTCCAAGGCGAAATCGTGACCGGCGTCACGGAGACCACGTATGACGCTCCCGCGCTCGAGGCAGGCAACTACTTCTTCGTCTGCGAGGTGCACCCGACGATGAACGGCACATTCCGGGTCGCTTAGCGGCGCTGGCGGCGCCCGAACTCCGGGCGTAGGATGGCCGCGGCGAAAAGCAGAGGGGGGTCTCATGGCCCGGAGCTCGTTCGTCCTGTCGCTCGCTTTTCTGGCCTTGGTCGCGTGTGGCGGCGGCCAGGAGCCGGCGCCGAGAGCGGCGTCGCCAACGGGGGGCGCGAGCCCGGCCGCGGCACCGGAGTGCACCCCGAGCGGAACGAGGCTCGAGATCACGGTCACGGCGAAGAACGACAGGTTCGACAAGGACTGCCTCGCGGCTCCGGCCAATACGCCCTTCACCATCGTGTTCAACAACCGGCATGTGGCGACGCAGGCTTGCCTCCCTAATTGCCAGCACAACATTTCGATCGAGACCGCTACCGGTGTCCGGACGCTCTGGGCAGGCGACGTCGTCGAGGGGCCCAAGACGGTGGAGTATCAGGTTGAACCACTACCGGCCGGAACGTACAGCTTCGAGTGCGACCTTCATGCCAACCGTATGAGGGGCACGTTCGTCGTGGCGTGAGGAGTTTCGCGCCCAGAACAGGAGCGAATTAGCGCCTGGGCGACGACCGCGCTCCTACACTGAGGGTGTGGACCGCCGGATTTTCGGTCTGGAGAACGAGTACGGCGTCACTTGCACGTTTCGCGGGCAGCGCCGGCTCTCTCCTGACGAGGTAGCTCGGTATCTGTTCCGCCGGGTGGTGCACTGGGGGCGGTCGTCGAACGTCTTCTTGGAGAACGGCGCCCGGCTCTACTTGGATGTCGGGTCGCACCCCGAGTACGCCACGCCCGAGTGCGACAACGTCCTCGACCTCATCGCCCACGACAAGGCGGGGGAGCGGATCCTGGAGGCGCTGCTCGCGGCCGCCGAGGTTCGGCTGCACGAGGAAGGCATTTCGGGCGACGTGTACCTATTCAAGAACAACACGGATTCGGCCGGAAACTCCTATGGGTGCCACGAGAACTACCTGGTGGCGCGCCAAGGCGAGTTCGCGCGCATCGCCGACGTCCTGATCCCGTTCTTCGTGACGCGCCAGATCTACTCGGGCGCCGGGAAGGTTTTGCACGGGCCGCGCGGCGCGCAGTACTGCCTGTCGCAGCGCGCCGAGCACATCTGGGAAGGCGTTTCGTCTGCCACCACGCGGTCACGCCCGATCATCAACACGCGGGATGAGCCGCACGCCGACGCCGAGCGGTTCCGAAGGCTCCACGTGATTGTGGGCGACTCGAACATGAGCGAGGTCACCACGTTCCTGAAAATTGGCGTCACCGATCTGGTCGTGCGAATGGTCGAGGAAAACACCGTGATGCGGGATCTGACGCTGGAGAACCCCATCCGAGCCATCCGTGAGGTGTCGCACGACATCACGTGCCGGCGGAAGATTCGATTGGCCACGGGGCGGGAGCTTTCGGCGATCGACATCCAAACCGAGTACTACGACCGCGCGTGCAAGTTCATTCAGCGGCGAGGCGCGGATCCCCTTTCGAGCAAGATCCTTGCGGAGTGGGGACAGGCCCTGGAAGCGCTCTCGGAGGGAAGACCAGAACGCCTTCGCAGCAAGGTGGACTGGGTGGCAAAGCATGAACTGCTGGAGCGGTATCGGACGAAGCAGGGCGTTCCGCTGTCGCACCCGAGAATCGCGTTGATGGACCTGGCGTACCACGACGTCAATCGGGAGCGAGGCCTGTACTACCTGCTGGAGCGCCGCGGGCGGATGGAACGTGTGGTGCCGGACAAGCAGGTGCAGAAGGCGATGCGCGAACCGCCGCAGACGACCAGAGCCCGCCTTCGGGGCGAGTTCATCCGCCAGGCGAAGCAGCGAAGGCGCGACTACACCGTCGATTGGGTTCACCTCAAGCTGAACGATCAGGCGCAGCGGACGGTGCTGTGCAAGGACCCGTTCCGGGCCGTCGATGAGCGAGTCGAGCAGCTCATCTCCCACATGTGAGCGCGACCTTCGAAGAGGTGGTCGCGCAAGCCCTGGACGACCTTCCGCGTTGGGTGCGCGAGCGGCTCGAGAACGTCGACGTGATCATTGAGGACCGTCCACAGCCCGCTCAGCGGGACCTGCTTGGCCTGTATGAGGGGATCCCGTTGACCCAACGTGGGACCGGCTACTCCGGGGTGCTGCCCGACCGGATCACGCTCTTTCAACCCGCCCTCGAGCGGGCAGCGACCAGCGAAGGCCACCTGAAGGCGTTGATACGGCATACGGTCGTCCATGAGGTTGCGCACTTCTTCGGGATCTCCGACGAGCGACTGGACGACCTCGGCCGCTACTGACCGCGCCGCCACCGCCCCTTCGCCATTCGGCCGGCCAGGACGCCGGCCGCCCCGCCGGCCAGGAAGAACTCGGGATCGTCCTCAACCGCCCGCCCCATGGATTCGACGTCGATTCCGCGGTCCCGGAGAAGGTTGAGCGCGGGTTGCCCCGTCGCCTCCACCAACTGATGCCGCTCCTCGAGCCGCGCTTCCTTGAGTCCCTTCCAGATCATCGATCGCTCGCGTTCGTCAGCCATCGCAGGCACCGCGACGTGGGCCGGGGCAAGCACTACGCGTGACAGTGCCGTCAGCGCATGATGCGACACGCCTCTATGGCGCTCCCGCGGATCGGCGAAGCTGACGCGCAGAGCAGCGACGGGACGGCCACCAAGGATTGCGGCTGCGTTCAGCGCCATGGCGGACTCGACGTCGGTTGCTCCCCAGGTTGTGTTGGTCCCCATGTTGCCTGGCCCGTCTCCGACCACGATGACGTCCGAGTCCGCCACCGCATGCGCCGCGAGAAGGCCGGTGAAGACGTTCACCGTTTCCAGATCTCCTCCAAACGCCTGCCCGGTCGTAATCACCGCGTCGACCAGCGCAGCCGAGCGAAGGGCCGCGAGCAATCGCGAAAGGGGGGCGGGAAGCGCCGCGCCGTCGGTCATTACGTAGGCAACCCGCTTTGCGCCAGCCGCCTTCGCCCCCGCGGCCACCGGCGCCAGTAACGAATGGAGGGGCACCCACACAACCGGTGTTCCTTTCAGGTCCTCGGCCCGGACCATGACCGACCGGTGGACGCTGTCCTCCTCCTCCGCGGTCAGCACCTTGACCTGTTGCGGCGTGTACCGGAGCTTCATGGTCCGCCCCGTGGCCAGGGGATCGAGCTCCGGACCGTTCTCCACGGCGATCACGAAGTGCACGCCCCCGGTTCCCAGGCCGAGGTCCACCGCGGTGGTGTTCAGCAGGACCGACGCACCAGGCTCCACCGGTCCCACCATCGCCGGGTAGACGATGGCGCTGGCCTCCGTCCCCTCGACCTCCACCCTCACCTGTGTTGCGCCGGGACGCTCTTCAACCACCTCGATCACACGGCCCCTGCGCAGACGGATCACAGCCCGCAATTATCATCACGGGGCCACATGCACCCGCTCGAACGCCTCATCAACCTCGTCGCTCTTCTCCTCGAATCCCGGCGGCCGCTCACGTTCGACGAGATCCGCGACCTGATGCCGGCCTACCAACAGGATGACTCCGCGTCTGCGAAGCGGATGTTCGAGCGCGACAAGGACACCCTGAGGGACGCCGGGATTCCCATCGACGTGGCACCGACGGACCCGTGGGAGGTGGAACAGGGCTACAGGATCTGGAAGGAGCGGTTCTACCTGCCCGACCTCCAGCTCACTCCGGACGAGGTCTGGGCGCTGTTCGTTGCAGCCCACACGCCCGGCGAGGACCCCGAAGCGGAACGCGCCTTCCAGAAGCTCTCGACCAGCGCTGAGACCGACGTCCTGGCGGCCATCGCGGAACGGCCGGTCACGCCGGGCGCCGATCCCTCGGGCCCGCACCTCGGCCCGATCGCCGACGCCCTGGCCAGCCGGCGGGCCGTTCGGTTCAAGTACCGCCCGCTCCAGGGAAAGCCCGGACAGCGCGAAGTAGATCCGTACGGGCTCGTGTTTCGAAGCGGCAACTGGTACCTCGTAGGACGCGACCGCTCACGTGAAGACGTCCGGTCGTTTCGTCTCTCCCGGGTGACGTCTGCGATCAAGGAAATCGGCCCGGCATCCCCGCCCCCCGAAGGGTTCGACGCGACGAAGTACCTCGAGGCGGGGCCGTGGGGCCTTGGACGTCCCGCCCAGCGCGCCACGATCGCGTTCAGTCCCAAGGTCGCGTGGTGGGCCATCTCCGACGCACCCGGCGCCCGCGTGGTCCAAACGCGGCCGGACGGATGGGTGGAGGCGGACGTCCCGGCCAGCGAAACCGACTCGTTCGTCTCGTGGGTCCTGTCGTTCGGACCGGATGCCCGGGTGGAATCACCGGAGTCGCTTCGAGATCAAGTCGTGGCGAAGCTCGAGTCGATCGCCGCGCCGGTGGGACCAGACGGCGCCGGCCCCCAAAGAGCCGCCTGAAGCGCATGGCGAACACGTCGACCAGGCGAAGCGGCAAGGCGTCCGAACGGCTCCGTCGCCTCCTGGTCGTCGTCCCCTATCTCGTCGGCCACCCGGGAACGGAGATCTCCGAAGTCACCCGGCTCTTCGGAATCAAGGAGGGCGAACTTCTGGAGGACCTCAACCTCCTCTTCGTCTCCGGGCTGCCGCCATACGGACCGGGGGACCTGATCGACGTGCAGGTCGAAGAGGGTCGTGTGTGGATCGGGATGGCCGACTATTTCGCGAGGCCGGTTCGCCTCAGTCGGGCGGAAGCCCTCGCCCTCTATTTGAAGGGCAAGGCTCTTCTCGGTGCTCCCGGCCTCGAAGAGGCGCCCGTTCTGGCATCAGCTCTCGAAAAGATCGAACGAGGACTGGGACCGGAGATCCTCGAGCGCCTGGCGGGTCGCGTGGAAGTCGGGGACGCGGGACGAATCGCTGAGGCGCTCTCGACGGTGCGTCGAGCGGTGGAAGCGCAGGAACGGCTCCAGATCGAGTACTACAGCGCGACGCGTGACGAGCTCACCACTCGGCGGATCGATCCGGAACACCTCTTCTCGGCGATCGGCAACTGGTACGTGGTGGCGTGGGATCACCTCGCGGGCGCCGAACGGCTCTTTCGCGCGGACAGGATTCGGTCGGCGCAACCGACCGGTGAGACGTTCGAGCCGCGCGGCCTCCCTGGCCCGGGCCGCCCCCTCTACACGAGAACGGAACACGACATCCCGGTTCGGCTGCTTCTCCGGCCACCGGCCCGGTGGGTGGCCGAGTATTACGAGATCGAACGGGTCAAGCAGGCGGAAGCGGGCGCCATCGAGGTGACGCTTCCGACCAAAGACCTCGCCTGGGTCGCCAAGTTGATCCTCCGGTTGGGGGGCGAAGCGAAGGTTGTGGAGCCGGGTGAGCTCGCCGACATGGTGACGGACGCCGCGCGGCGCACGCTTCGCCTCTATCAAAAGTCCACAAACTGAGCCTTTCGGCCTGAATTCGACACCGAACGGGGGACCGGCACGAACGTCGGTCAAGAAAATCGCGTCCATCGTCGATATCTGAGGCAACATGACAACCATCCGGACGAACTGCCCAACCTGCGGCGAAGTCGACATGACCCCCGAGGCCGTCTTGCTCTCGGTTCGCGACATCGCCGGCGAAGGTTCCTACCGCTTCAGCTGCCCCGAGTGCAGGAAGACGGTGGAAAAGCCCGCGGACCGGAAGGTCGTCGCGTTGCTCCTTTCGGCCGGCGTGGAGCTGGACGAAGGACGCGAACCGGCGCCGGGTCCGGCGATGGAGATCGGCGTCTACGAGGAGCGTCCGGATGGCCCGCCCTTCACCGTGGATGACGTCATCACCTTCCACTTCCTGCTCGAGGACGACGAGGAACTGGATCGCGCGCTTCGCACCGCGTAATCCGGCCTCCCTGAGGCTCGCTAGGTCTCTTTATCGGAATCGGCGGACTCCCTGACGTCCACCACGCAGAACAGGTTCCCTTCGGGATCTTCCAGGACCACGAAGTCCTCATCCGGGTCCTGAGCGCGCCGATAGATCTTCGCTCCGAGCTTCACGAGCCGCTCGACCTCCTCCTCTGGGTCCTCGGCGTACAGATCGAGGTGAAGCCGGTTCTTGCCGACTCGCTTCTCTGGAACGCACTGAAGTCCCACATTGACGTGGTCCCCTCGCGGGTCGATGAGGAGGGCCCAGTCGTTTTCTTTGGGCGGGTACTTCGGAACGTATCGCAGGGCCTCCTGCCAGAACGCCAGCATGCCGGAGAAGTCGTTGCAGTCGATCACTACGGATCCCACGTGCACGAGCCCCACCCCTTCAGATCGGGAATGACCCGATGCTAGACTCGACATTGCGTACGTTCCCGGCCGCTGGCTGGAGTGACAGTGTTCAATATCGGCCCTACCGAGCTCATCGTTATCCTGATCATCGCCCTGATCGTGTTCGGGCCAAAACGGCTCCCAGAGATCGGGCGTTCCATCGGACGATCACTTCGGGAGTTCCGCCGCGCCTCCGACGAGATTCGCAGCGAAATCGAACGCGACCTTGACGACGAGCCCCCTCCGCGACCCCCGCAAGACCAGTCCGAAGCCGCGAGTCCTGCGCCGGGCACCGGATCATCCGCCTAGGGACCGAGCCGGCTCCGGACCGGACCTGAGGGCATTGAGGGCGTGGCCGTAATCCTCCGGCGGCGCCGCCGCCGTGACGATCCGACGTCCACGATGACGGTCGTCGAGCACCTGGACGAGTTGCGCCGGCGGCTGCTCATTTCGCTCGCCGCGGTGGCGCTCGGCTCGGTCGCCGGCTGGTTCCTCTACACGCCGGTGTTCAACCTGCTCTCGGAGCCGTTCTGCGACTTCATTCGCGACGTCCCTCGCCTCGCCATCGATCCCGAACATCCGTGCCGGCTGGTCTACCTGAGCGTCACCGAACCGTTTCTCATGAAAATCAAGCTGGTGATGTTCATCGGCTTCGCGCTGGCCCTCCCGGTGGTGCTGTACCAGCTGTGGCGGTTCGTCACGCCTGGTCTCACGTCGCGGGAGCGGCGCTTCGCCTTCCCTTTCGTCCTGGCCTCCGTGGCGCTCTTCGCGCTCGGGGCATGGCTGGCGGTCATGACGCTTCCGAAGGCGCTTTCGTTCCTCCTCGGATTCGCCGGGACCACGCGCCTCACGGCCGTGGTCTCCATTGCCAAGTACATCAGCTTCCTGATCTTCTTGATCCTGGCTTTTGGCGTGGCGTTCGAGCTCCCCGTGCTGCTCATGTCGCTCACCGCCGTGGGAGTGCTGTCGAGCGCGAGGCTGCGGGAGTGGCGCCGCTACTCCTACCTGTTGGTCGCGGTCGCCTCCGCGGTCATCACCCCGAGCCAGGACTGGTTCACGATGACGGCCATCATGGTCCCCTTGATACTCTTCTACGAACTTTCCATCCTGCTTTCGCGCGTGTTGAAACGATAGAGCGAGGGACCGAATGGCGATCAAGGGCAAGGGCAAGACGCGAAGCCGCCGGGTGGTCGCGGCACCGCCCCGGCCGCCCGTCTATGTTCGGAAACCCCCATTCTTCAGGCGGCGTTCCACACTGATCGTGCTCGGAGCAGTGGCTGTCATCGGAATCACGTTCGCCACCATCCAGGTCCTTCAGAACCGGAAGGAGCGGGACCTTCGGCAGCGTGAGACGCAGGCGATTCGGAGCTTCTCCAACCGTCTGACGGCCGCGTTCCCAACCGAGCGTCAGCTCGTCCCGCCGGACGTCTATTTCTTCTATCAGTCGTTCAATCAGGACCTCGACCGGATGGAGAAGGGCGAGCTCTCTGCCGCGGAGGCGGAGAGGAAGGGCGAGGAGGTCAAGAAATCGGCGACCGCCGCGGCCGGTCGCATCCAGCGGCTCGAACTCAATGACCTCATTGCGGCAGATCTTTCGGTCTCACGCGACCAGAACGTCCGTGCCGAAGGACTCACCCGGCAAGAGCTGACCGACGCGCAGTTCCTGATGGCTCGGGCGTTTCGACTGTACGCCGCGGCCGGTGCGTTGGCGGAAACCGCCGGCGCGGTCTCCGCGGAGCAGCAGGCCGCCCTCGCGCGACAGGCGCAAGGCCTGATTAGCCAGGCCATCGACCTGTTCTCCAAGGGATACCGGACGGTGGCCAGTCTGAAGGCACGCGTGGGCATCAGGACCCCCGTTTCGCAGGCCACCCCGCCGGGCTGAGGGAACCACGTGGTCGGTCCCGGCCGCGTCGGACGACGGGGCGCCGCATGAAGGTCGCCGTTGTGGCCAATCCAACGTCGGGACGGGGGAAGGGCGCCTCGGTCATCCCGCGGGTGGAGTCCATCCTCCGCTCGCTCGGCGTGGAGCACACGATCCACATCAGCAGGAGTGCGGCGGACCCGGAGCGCCTGGCCAGAGCCGCCGCCGCTGACGGCGCGGACGTGGTCGCGGCGCTCGGGGGCGACGGCCACATCGGTGCGTGCGTCAACGGCGTGATGAACGCCGGCTCGTCGGCTGCCCTGGCGGTCATTCCCGCGGGAACGGGGAACGACTTCGCCCAGTTGATCGGGATGAACCCGAAGGAGCCGCTCCGTGCCGTCCAGGTTCTGCGCGAGCCGACCGTGAAGCGGATCGACGTCGTTCGACTCAAGCTGCCGCAGGGAGAGCGGTACTACGTGAACGTGGCGGGGGCGGGCTTCGACTCGGAGGCGAACGCGTATGCCAACCGCATGCGTTGGTTCAGAGGCAAGACGAGGTATGTCATCGCAACGTTCATCCTGTTGCCGGGATTCAGGGCCGCTCGATTCCAGATCACAGTCGATGGCGAACACCATGACGCGCCAGGGATGCTGATCGCGGTGGGGAACGGCCGCTCATACGGCGGCGGCATGCGCGTGTGCCCCGACGCGAAGGTCGACGATGGTGTGCTCGACATCACCGTGGTCGGAGAGGTGTCCAAGCCCGACTTCATCAAGACCTTCCCCAAAGTCTTCACCGGGCGGCACATCAATCATCCGAAGGTGCATCAGCTTCGAGGGGCTGAAGTCTCAATTACCGCCGAACGGACGCTTCAGGTCTTCGCCGACGGGGAACACGCCGGAACACTTCCGGCGACGTTCACGGTCGTGCCGTCCGCACTTGCTGTCGTTGTTCGAGCTGAAGAGGAAAGGACGTGACATGACCGACGGACTGCTGCTCATCCACGCGTTCCCGCTCGATGCCTCGATGTGGGAGCCACAGACCACGGGCCTCGGCGGCGTCACCGCCATCGCGGCGCCGAACCTCCCCGGCTTCGGCGGTGCGGCCCTGTACGACCGCACGCTCACGATGGACGCGGCCGCGGATTCGGTGGCCGAGGCGTTGACCCGGGAGGGGATCGATCGAGCGGTGGTATGCGGCCTCTCCCTCGGCGGCTACGTCGCCCTGTCGTTCTGGCGGCGCCACCGGGATCGCGTCGCGGGGTTCGTATTCGCGAACACACGAGCGATTGCAGACGACCGCGAAGGGAAAGAGAAACGGATCGCCCTGGCGCAACGGCTGCGGACCGAAGGAAACGTCCTGGTCGACAATCCTCCGCCGCTCCTGTCTGAGGGCGCGTCGAAAGAGCTGTGGGACCGCGTGAAGGGCATCATCGCCCGCCAGCCTGCCGAAGCCATCGCCGCCGCCTCGGCGGGTATGGCCGAGCGCCCCGATTCGACCGGGGACCTCGCTGGCATCGACGTCCCCACGCTGGTCATCACTTCGACGGGGGACACGCTGATCCCGCCCGACGCAACGAAAGCAATGGGGGAGCAGATCCCGAGCGCACGGGTGGAGATCATCGACGGCGCCGGCCATCTTTCGAACCTCGAAGCGCCGGCCGAGTTCAACCGGCTGCTCGAAGAGCACGTCACAGCAGTCACCTGAGTCGACCCGCCCGTTCGCCGACGGCGCGCACCTAGACTTGATCCGATGGACCTGCGGAAGTTCGCCGCTCGCTACTCGTTTCGCCTCGACGACTTTCAGATCACTGCGATTCGGGCCCTCGAGACGGGCGATTCGGCGCTGGTCGCCGCGCCGACCGGCGCCGGAAAGACGGTGGTGGCCGAATTCGCCATCGAGCGAGCTCTGGCCCATCACCGGAAGGCGTTCTACACGACACCGCTGAAGGCCCTGTCGAACCAGAAGTTCGGTGACTTCTCCAGGCGGTACGGGGAAAGCCGCGTTGGGCTCCTGACCGGTGACAACTCGATCAACTCCGAGGCGCCGGTGGTCGTGATGACCACCGAGGTCCTTCGGAACATGATCTACGAGGGCAGCTCCACGCTCGACGGACTCGAAACGGTGGTGCTCGACGAGGTCCACTACCTCCAGGATCCGTACCGCGGAGCGGTCTGGGAGGAGATCCTGATCCACCTTCCGTTATCCGTCGCGGTGGTCTGCCTTTCGGCGACGGTCTCCAACGCCGAGGAGTTCGGCGAGTGGGTCGGCGCTCTTCGCGGTCCCACCCGAGTGGTCATCGAAGAGAAGCGGCCGGTCCCGCTGCACAACCTCTACATGGTCGGGCGGAAGCTCCACGACATGCATGTCGAGGAGCACGGCCGCATTCTTCCCAACCCCTACCTGGCATCACTGGACAAGCGAGAGATACGGGTTCGAACCAGGCCCCGAGCGGCGGGCCGGCACGGACGAGCCATCGTCATGCGGTCGGAGCGGCCACGCGAGGGGCACCGCCGGTTCTACGTCCCGAAGCGCGAGGAGGTCGTGGAGGTCCTTGATGGGGCCGGGATGCTACCCGCGATCTACTTCGTGTTCAGCAGGGCCGGCTGCGACCAGAGCGTGCGGTACCTCATGGAGTCGGGCATCCGACTGACCACGAGTGAAGACGAGGACCGCATTCGAGAAGTCGCGGAAAACCGCGCCGCATGGATCGCCGAGGAGGAGCTTGCGGCGCTGGGCTTCTACGAGTTTCGGGAGGCACTGGCCGCAGGGGTCGCCGCCCACCACGCCGGGATGCTTCCGGTTTTCAAGGAGACCGTGGAGTACCTCTTCGCGCACGGGCTGGTCAAAGTGGTGTTCGCCACCGAGACGCTCTCGCTCGGCATCAACATGCCGGCGAAGACGGTTGTGATCGAGGACCTTTGGAAGTTTTCCGGCGAGCGTCACGAGATGCTGACGCCGGGGGAGTACACGCAGCTCACGGGGCGGGCGGGGCGGAGGGGCATCGACCCGGAGGGGTACGCGGTCGTCCTGTACCAGAAGCAGGTCCCGTTCGAGCGAGTGGCCGGGCTCGCGTCGACCCGAACGTACGAGCTGAGGTCGTCGTTCCGTCCGTCCTACAACATGGCCGTCAACCTCGTTCGCAACTACACCCGGGAAGAAGCGCGCCACCTGCTGAACTCGTCGTTCGGGCAGTTCCTTGCCGACCGCGGGGTCGTCAGGTTGGAACGCGAACTGGAACGGGACCGGGCCTACCTGGACGGGTACCGCGCCCGTGTGGTCTGCGACCGCGGCGACTTCGCCGAGTACTGGGCGCTTCGCGAACGAGCCCACAAGATCCGGGAAGACACCCGCCGGGCGAACGTGCGCGACCGGGCGCAACAGGCACGGCGCGCCCTGTCGTCCCTTCGGCCAGGCGACGTGATCTTCCTGCCGTCGGCGCGCCGGCGCGGTCTGGCCGTCGTCATCAGC
>JALYGK010000149.1 GCA_030777105.1 Actinomycetota bacterium
GCTACGGGCTATGGGGCTTCGGCGTCCGGCCGACCGACACGATGTTCGTGGCGTTCGGATACAGCACGTTCATCGGGTTCTGGGGCCTCCACTACGCCAGCGAGAAGCTCGGGTGCCTGGTCCTCCCGGGCGGCGCCATGACCACCGACCAGCGCGTGAAGCAGATCGTCGAGATGGGTGCCACCGTGGTTGCGTCGACGCCGACGTACGCGTTGCGCATGGCTCAGGAAGCGCGCGGACTTGGCCTCGACCTTGAGAAGAGTCCTGTGAAGCGGCTGATCCTCTCCGGCGAGCCGGCCGGGTCGATCCCGGCCACGAAGCAGCTCATCCAGGAGCAGTGGGGAGCCGTTGCCGGCGACACCGCCGGCATGACCGAACTCGGCACGATCATGATCTTCGAATGCGACCGCCAACCCGGTGGAACGCACATCATCGAGGACCACTACATCGAAGAGGTTCTCGACCCCGAAGGCGACGCACCTGTCCCCTACGGCGAGATGGGCGAGCGTGTGGTCACGTCGTTCGGTCGCGGGTTCATTCCGGTGCTTCGGTACCGCACGCGCGACTTCGTGGTGAAGGTGCCGGGTTCGACGTGCAGCTGCGGACGGACGTTCGACCTGTACGAAGGTGGCATCCGTGGACGCGTAGACGACATGAAGCTGGTTCGCGGGACGAACGTCTATCCGCGTGCGGTCGAGGCTATCGTTCGCGAGTTCTCGGAGATCGACGAGTTCCAGATCCACCTGTATACCGCCGAAGGGATCCGCGACGAGATCGAAGTGCTGGTCGAGATCCCGGACGCCAGCGTCGACACGGGCGCCCTCACGTCGGAGCTCGGACGGCGCCTGGCAGAGGCGCACGAGAACCTCCGGTTCGGGGTTCGCCAGGTCGAGAATGGCTCACTCCCGCGGTTCGAGCTCAAGGCGAAGCGGCTGCTGGACGAGCGGACCGTGATCGGTACCGAGGGTCAGGCGAGGGGGCAAGCGTGATGGCAGAGCCGATGAAGGACATGTCCGGTGGAGGCCTGAACGAAGCCGAGCAGAAGCTGGTCGAGGCCTACCGCATCCTGTCGAACGTCCTGATGGGACACCGGGACCAGCTCACGCCGTTCGAAGAGCGGAACGCCATCAAGGCGCTCGCGGCGCTGTGGCAGATCATGAACGGATTGGACATGGACCCCGGCCAGGTCTACGACCTCGGGGCGTAACAGCCGCTACGCCGTCAGGATGCAGAGGTCGGCGCGGCCGGCCGCCAGGATCGTGTTGATGTCGTTCGCTGTTGTGATGTTCCCGCCGACCACCGTCGGGACTTCGGCCTCGTTTCGGATCTGGTCGCTGAATGGAACCAGGAACAGCCGCCCATAGTTGGGCGTTTCGCGGACGGTGGTCTGTCCGGCCAGGACGTGGACGAGGTCGCAACCGTGCTCCTTAAGCGTGGCCGCAAGTTGGACGGCGTCGCCCGGTTCCGTACCGCCGCGCCGCCAGTCACTCGCCGTAATCGACGCGGCCAGAACCCGGTCCCGTGGCCACACTTCGCGGACGGCGTCGAAAGCGCGTAACGGAAATCGAATCCGGTTCTGGAAGGTCCCGCCGTACTCGTCGGTTCGCTTGTTTGTGAGCGGCGAGATGAAGCTCGCCAGCAGATATCCGTGCCCAAGATGGATTTCGAGAACGTCGAAACCTGCCTGCGCGGCTCGCTGTGCTGCGGTAAGGAAGTCCTCGATAACGTCCGCCATCTTTTCGAGAGCATCGTGCGGTTTCTGGCTCATCTTCGTGTACGGGATCCGCGATGCCGCGAGGAGCGGCCACGCCCCTTCCCGCAATGGGCGGTCCACGCCGTCTCGCCGCGGCCGTGTCGCGCCTCGTGGACCAGCGTGGCCGAGAACCACGCCGGCACGCCTACCCGACTCATGCATTGCCCTGACGACTTCGCTCCATGCTTCGGCATGCTCGTCGCGATAAAGCCCGGGTGTCCCGGGCGAGATGCGGCCGTGTGCGGACACGGCGACGAAATCACTGCGTACGAGGCCGGCTCCTCTCCTGGCCACCCTGAGAAGCCGCTCACGATCGGCAGTGCCAAGCACGCCGTCGGCCGAGGAGTCCTCCCCAGTCGGCGAGAGCACGACCCGGTTCGCGAGCTCCACCCCTCGAAGCGAAAGTGGTTGGAACATCGGCGGCGGCGCAATCACCACGGCGGATTCGCTTTCACGCGCGCCGGCGTGCTGACCCGCAAACCAAGCATCAACGGAGCTGATGAACTGGGGGTCTCGCCGCTGGAGCTCCAGGTGCGTGATCCTGCCGCTTCGGGTCAGAAGATTGAACTCGAACTGGATCGGCTCGAAATTGGCGTAGCGCTTGACGTTCTCGAAGTACCGCGCGCTCTCGAGCGCGGCCTCCTGAAGGCGCTCCACCACCGGCTGGCGCTCGAGCTCGTAGCGAACCAGAGCCGCACCCAGATCGTCTTCGCGTTCCAGCGCGTCCATCAGGGCGATGGAGTCCTCCATCGCGAGCTTCGTGCCCGACCCGATCGTGAAGTGTGCGGTGTGCGCGGCGTCGCCCACGAGGACCACGTTTCCCCGGTGCCATGACTCGTTCTTCAGCGTGAGGAAGCTGACCCAGTTCGAACGGTTCGAGAGAAGGGAATGACCATCTAAGTCGTCGGCGAAGAGCTTCTCGCAGTAGGCGATGCTGTCCTCCTCGGTCGCCTCGTCCAGCCCCGCCTTGCGCCATGTGGACTCATGGCACTCCACGATGAACGTGCTCGTGGTTGCGTCGAACGGATAGGCGTGGACCTGAAACAGCCCGTGTTCGCTCTGCCGAAAGATGAACGTGAACGCCTTGAACGCCACGTCGGTTCCGAACCAGACGTACTTCGTGCTGTGCTCGTGGATCGTCGGACCGAAGTCGCGTTCGAACCGTTTTCGGAGCCCGCTGTTGACGCCGTCCGCACCGATGATCAGATCAGCGCCATCGAGTTCCTCTAGATCTGAAACTTCGTTCCTGAAATCGAGCTCCACCCCAAGCTCTCCGCATCGGCGCTGAAGAATCCCGAGCAACGTCTTCCGCGAAATTCCGGAGAAGCCGTGACCGCGCGAACGAATGGTCTCGCCGCGGAAATGGACGTCGATGGCGTTCCATTTGGCGAACGCGTCGACGATCTCGTCGTAGGTCGGCCGGTCGGCATCGCGGAGCGCGCCGAGCGTCTCTTCAGAGAACACCACTCCCCACCCATACGTCGCGTCCGGCGCGTTCCGCTCGATCACACGAACGTCGTGTTCGGGGTTGTGCTTTTTGATGAGGAGGCTGAAATACAGGCCGGCAGGGCCCCCTCCCACCGTCACAATGCGCATCGGGCCCTTCCCCATGCTCCTCACCCGATGACGTCGGCCAGACGGTCGAGCTGCGTAGGGTCGGCCACGGTTGGCAGCAGGACCAGCTCGTCGCACCCCGCCTCTTCGTACCCGCGGACGAAGTCGATGACGGCTTGAGGCGTGGTCAGGTTCGCCGCCGCGACCTTCTCCGCGAAGGGACCCGTGAACGCGTAGTAGTGGCGGAGGTACTCGGCGCCCGCGGATTCGGCGTCGGCTCCCAGCGCGAAGTAACCCTGCCCCCAGAGCGGGGGCCGCCCCGGCCGGCCGAGTTCGGACCATGCCGCTCGTGCTCTGGATGCCGCGCCGGCGAATGCCCTCGGCGGCCCGCCGCCGTGGACGTAGCCGTCCGCATACCGCGCCATTCGACCGAAGGCCTCGCCGCTCTGCCCGCCCGCCAGGAGCAGCGGTCGCCGAGGGGGACCGGAATGTGGCCCGACACGATCGTCCTCCCAGTATGTCTTCAGGGCGAGCAGCTGCTCGGCGAACCGCTGGCCGCGATTCCGCGTCTCCAAACCGGACGCGGTGTAGTCCTCGGCCCGCGCCCCGATCCCCAACCCGAGGACGAACCTCCCCCCGGACATGGCGTTCAAGGACGCGGCCTCCTTGGCAAGTACCGCCGCGTTCCGCAGCGGACCGATCACGACCATTGTCACGAGCTTGATTTGGCTGGTGACCGCGGCGGCGGCGGTGAGCGAGACCAACGGATCGAAGCTGTCGTAGACGATTCGGTCCAACACGCCCACGCTCGAGAACGGCCCTTCATCCGCGCGGCGCGCCCACTCAACGATGCGCTCAGCCGGAGTCCCGGGGATTGCACTCGGCAGTCCAATGCCCACGCGCACGACGTCACCTCTCGGCGTGTTCGGACTGGTAACAATAGCCGCGATGAGGACGCCCTCCGCGGAAGGTCGAACGGCCGCTTCGCACGCTCCGACTCCGGCCAGCATCACAGTGCAGCGGCGAATCGAGTGGAGCGACACCGACGCCTCCGGCTACTGGCACAACACCGCGGCGTTTCGCTGGATCGAAGTCGCCGAGACGGCGTTGCTCCATCGGCTCGGCATCATGAACGAGGTCTACGGGCGAATGCCTCGGGTCAGGATCTCCGCCGAGTTTCGGAAAGGACTCCGGCACAAGGACCTGGTCGACATCGAACTGTCCATCGCCGACATCGGCCGCTCGTCGGTGACGTATGCCTTTCGGATGATGTCCGACGGAAAGGTGGCGGCGGAAGGATCAGCCGTCGCCGTGTTGCTCGACCGAGCCGGAGGCCGTCCGGCGGCCTGGCCGGACGAATACAGAAAGCTGCTCCTGGAATCGGGTCCGCAGCCAGGCGAACTGCTCGTGTCCGAGTGAGGGGAACCTCCGCAGAGCGAACCGGCCCCGCCGCCCGGCGATGGGCGGAAGCCCTCGCGGTGTGGGCGATCCCCGACGAAATTCTCGAAGCCGCTCCGGAATCGCCGTGGAGCTTCCCGGCCGATCTGTTTGCCAGACGCGCCGACCACGCCGCAAGGCAGCTGAGTGCTTCGAACCAACGGGCGCTGGAGGCATTGCCGGAGCGAGGATCCGTTCTGGATGTCGGGTGCGGCGGCGGGGCGGCTTCATTGCCGCTCGCCTCGCATGCCGGACAACTCATCGGCGTCGACCCTTCCACCGAGATGCTCCAGCAGTTCAGAACACGGGCCGGGAAAACCGGCGCCGCTGTTTCAGTCATCGAGGGGACGTGGCCCGAGGTGGCGGACGACACTCCGGTCACGGATGTCGTGGTCTGTCACCACGTTGTCTACAACGCTTCGGACCTGGTCTCGTTCGGCGTTGCTCTTTCCGACCATGCGCGGAGGCGAGTCGTCATCGAGCTCACGGAACATCACCCCTTGAGGCGGCTCAACGATCTCTGGATGCACTTCCACGCGATTCAGCGACCGGAGGAGCCAACGGCTGATGACGCCGTCGCCGTCTTGAACGAGATTGGAGTCAACCCTCAGCGGGAGGATTGGATGCCCGAGACGATCACCGGGTTCCCCTCACGAGAGAACCTCGTGGCGTTCGTTCGCCGGCGGTTGTGTCTGACTCAGGACCGCGACCCCGAAATCGACGCTGCGATTGCCGATCGGGTCGTCGAAGGAGAGAAAGGGATCGGCTTTCCCCCAATCCCTGTGGTCACGCTGTGGTGGGACGGTTGGGCTCGCTGACTCCTGGCCCAAGCGCCCACCGGCGGGCCGAAGCGATTCGCTCGGGCGGAGTTGGGTGGCTGAACGCCATCAAATAGAGGAGCCGCGGTGGATCCAGGTCGGACAGATTCGACACGGCCAGATCGTGATGTGACCGCTCGAAGATCTCGAGGTCGCCGGTGAGCTCCAGCGAGAAACGATCCGCATCTCGCTCCCATCTCCTGGAAAGCCAGCTCTCGAACGGCAGCGCGAGGAACTGAAGAACGCCCGATGCCACGAGCACGAACGGCACGATCCGCGGATCACCGGGCCCCGCGGCGCCGACGGCACTCAGCACCGGTTCGACGCTCATCACCACCCACAGAATGAAGACGCCGGCCGCCATGCTGAGCATCCCGAGGATCGTTCCCTTCGCCACGTGTCTTCGCCTTCGATGGCCGAGCTCGTGGGCGACGACAAGTGACGTCTGGCGGTGATCGGCTCGGGCCAACAGCGTGTCGTAGACGACGATCCTTCTGGTCTTCCCCAACCCCGAGACGTACGCGTTCTCCTTCTTCGTTCGCCGGCTCGCGTCCGCGACCAGAACGTCGCGCACCGGCACTCCCGCTTGTACCGCGAGCGCTCGGAGCTCCTCGGCGTGGCGCTCATCGGGAAGCGGCCGGAACTTGTTGAAGATCGGCTCCAGCATGACCGGTGCGACAAAGCTGAGCAGCAACACGAATCCGGCCGCGGCGAGGGCGGTCACGAGCGGCCACGATCGCGGGAACCACCGCGCCAGGGCAACGAAGCCCAGGATCATCAGCGAGCTCAGGACCACACCGACCCCGAGCGCCTTGAGACGGTCGGCCAGCCATCCTTTCACCGTCTGCGTCGAGAACCCCCATTCCTTCTCGTGGAGATAGCCGCGCCAGAAGGACAGCGGTAGCCGCACGATGGCCGAGATCGTGACGATCAGACCGGTGAACGCGACCGTTCGTAGCCACCACGGAAGCGGACGGAGCGTTCCGTAAAGGGCGTCTCCCCAGCCGGAGAAGGCCAGCACGCTGAGCGTTCCGAACCCGAGTATCGCGTCGAGGAGAAACGTCCGATACATGGGACGGTGGTAGCGCCGTGCCCGGTCCACCTGTTCGGGCGTGAAGGCGTCGCCGGCTACCTGGTCAGACACGACGTTCGGTGAGTCATCCCGGAACCTCTGATAAAATCCGCCGGCATGGTGGCCGGCTGCTGAGCCACCGGTTTCGTACGTCAATCTAACCGTCCGAGGCAGGAGCATCGCCATGAACAAGCGCAGATCGCAAATTCGCTGGGGCACTCTTTTCTTCCTCTACTTCTCGCTGGTTACGGTGCCGAACGCGAACGCGTACATCGATCCCGCGAGCGGAAGCTTCCTTTTTCAGGTGACGATCGGCGCCGTCCTTGGAGCGGGCCTTGCCATCAAGATGTTCTGGCGACGCATTTGGGGCTTTCTCACCGGGCGGACCCGGCGTGAGCGCGCCCAAGCTCAAGCCGGCGTTCCCGCGGAGGCGCGCACCGAAGCGACGGCCGACCGACAGGCTTGATCGAGTCCGCCTCGGCTGGGTCGTTCCGCGACCCCAGCGGCTTCGTCTTCACCCAGGACGGAACGCTCTACCGGCAGGTCAACCTGTGGTTTCGCCACGAGTTCGACCGGCTGATCGACTCCGGGCTGTATCAGTCGCTGGTTGACGAAGGTCTCCTCGTCCCCCATCAGGGGGTTGATCCTGGACTCGCCGCGGCGCCGGGCGCCTACAAGATCCTCCGCCCGGAGCCGATCGAATTCGTGTCGTACCCATACGAATGGTCCTTCAGTCAGCTGAAGGACGCCGCCCTCACCACGCTCCGCCTCCAGGAGCGCGCCATGGATTTCGGGATGTCGCTCCGCGACGCCAGCGCCTACAACGTCCAGTTCCGGCGCGGAAAACCGGTCCTCATCGACACGCTCTCGTTTGAACCGTTGAAAGAGGGGCAGCCGTGGGTGGCGTACCGGCAGTTCTGCCAGCACTTCCTCGCTCCTCTTGCGCTGATGCACTATCGCGACGTTCGGCTCGGCCAGCTTTCGCGCATTTACATCGACGGGATCCCGCTGGACCTGGCCGCCCGGCTCCTTCCCCGGCTGGCTCGGTTCCGTCCGGCGCTTTACTTGCACGTGTTCGCTCACGCCAAGACCCAGAAGCGGCACGAAGGAGCACCGGCGGAGGAGACCAGGCAACGAACGACGGGCAGGCGGTTCACGCCGCAGGCGTTTCGTGGCCTGGTGGAAAGCCTCCGCTCGGTTATTGGCAAGTTGACGTGGACCCCGGACCGATCCGTGTGGTCGCAGTACTACGCCGAGGGAGACAGCTACACGCCGGAGGGCCTCGACCAGAAGAAGCGCCTGGTAACTGAATTTCTCGGCGAGGCCGGGCCGAAAAACGTGTGGGACCTCGGCGGCAACATCGGGGTGTTCAGCCGGATCGCGGCGTCGAGCGGAATCCCCACAGTGTGCTTCGACGTGGACCCGGCGTGCGTCGAGGCGAACTACCGAGAGGTCGCTGCCGCGGGCGAGGAGAACATCCTCCCCGTCGTGCTCGACCTCACGAACCCGAGTCCGAGCCTCGGCTGGGAGAACAGAGAGCGCCTGTCGGTGAAGGATCGCGGACCTGCCGACGCCGTCTTGGCCCTGGCGTTGATCCACCACCTGGCCATCGCGAACAACGTGCCGCTTCGACGGGTCGCCGGGTTTTTCTCCGAGCTGTGCCGCTCGCTCATCATCGAGTTCGTGCCAAAGAGCGACCCGAAGGTGCAGACGCTCCTGGCGAGCCGTGAGGACATCTTTCCCGACTACACGGTCGAGGGTTTCGAGCAGGCGTTCTCGGAGCGGTTTTCCATCGATCGCCGGGAGCAGATCACGGGCTCCGACCGCATCCTGTACTTGATGCGCCGCCGCTGAGCCGGTGAAGCGCGGGATCCTCGCCGGTCTCCTGGTGATCCTGGCCGGATCGCTGACGTTCGCGCTGGCACAGCAGCCGGATCGAGCGCGGCCGACGGTTCGCCCCGGCGATCGGGGGAAGGCCACCCCAGCCGTCGCTCGCCCGGCCAAGCCCGACATCTATTACATCGTGCTTGATCGCTACGGCGGTTGGAGGACGCTCAAGAGCGAGTTCAAGTACGACAACCGGCCGTTTTTGAACCGCCTCCGAAAGAAGGGGTTCTTCGTGGCAGATGAGAGCCGGACCAACTACCCCCGAACGGCTCAGGCCATCGCGGCGACTCTCGACATGCGCTACCTGGACTACCTGGAGGGACGTTCCGGCCCGCTGGATTACGGCCCGGTTTACGACACCTTGAAGAAGCCACGCGTG
>JALYGK010000150.1 GCA_030777105.1 Actinomycetota bacterium
GGCCACGATCGGATCTCCATGAGCTTCCCCGCAGGTGACGACCCGGCGCGGGGCCGTTCGAGCTCGGGGACGATGAGGACGGGGTCCCCCGTGGAGCGCAGAACCAAGAGCGTGAGTCGCTCGAGCAGCGGTGCGTCGTAGCCGGCGAGGTAGATCAGGTCGGGCGAAGGCGAGACGATCAGCCCGTCCAATCCTGCCGCGGCCGCTCGGTCCCGCGCCTTTGCCATGCGGCCGGCGTAGTCGTGTTCCACGGGCAGGATGATAGGCCGAAGGCGCTCCTATCCTAGATTCATGTCGCAGCCGGGCACCCTCGAACGGCTTCTCGCCGGTCAGGCATTCATCGATCTCTCCTCATGGCGGAAGCTCGCCGTGTCGGGAAGCGACGCGTTCGCTTGGCTCAACGACCTGATTTCCGCTGATCTGACCGGTCTGGCCCGTGGTGAATCACGGCGATCGCTGCTGCTGTCCCCGACCGGGCGGATGCGCGCCGATTTCACCGTAACGCCGTACCGTGACGGGTTTCTCCTGCTTCAGGACTTCGTGCACCCGCACGCCATCGAGCGATTGCTGGGGAGATACGTCCTTTCGTCGGACGTGGTTCTCGACGACGTTACCGATGACGTTGGGCTGTTCGCCTTCCCCGATCGGTTCGAGCAGCCACCCCAGGTCGATGACGCAGTTCTGGCGACACCGTCTTGTTTGGGATCCGGCACCGACATGCTCATACCGATGGAGCAGCGTGAGGAAGTCGCGGCCATGCTGGCGAACGTTCTCCTGAAGGCCAACACGAACGACGTCGAGGTATGGCGGGTGTTCCGGGGCTTTCCGCGCTTCGGGGTGGACGTCGGCGAGGACGACCTTCCCCAGGAAGGGGCGCTCACCGACGCCGTGTCCTTCGAAAAGGGGTGCTATGTGGGGCAAGAGGCGGTGGCGAAGGTCCGAAACCTCGGGCACCCACGCCGCGTCCTCGTGCGCGTTGAGGCGTCGGGGCCACTCACGGCGGGAGAGCCGGTGTGCGTCGACGGGACCGAAGTCGGAACCGTAACCAGCGCGGTGGAAACACCGAAGGGAACTCGGGGGCTCGCCAAGGTGCGGTGGGCAGCCAGGGACGGCCGCTTCGCCACGCCCGGCGGCGTGGGCGTGGCGCCGGTGGCTTAGAGGTCGGTCCTTAGGGCGACGCGACCGGCGCCGTGGCCTCGTTCGGCGTTTCCCACGGATCGGGAGCCACCATGCCGGCGACCTTCTTCACGACGAACGTGTCGGCGATCTTGTCGTGCCACCCCTGCTTGCGGCGATCGACCGCGACCCACAGGTACCCGACGAAGAACAATCCGGCCACGATGATGCGCCCGACCACTTCTCGGAACAGAACAGTGGCCCAGTCGGGACGCCCGAACTCCTTGGACACTACCCGGAGTCCGAACGCCCGCTTCCCCAGGGTTCCGCCGATCAGCCCTGTTGTCAAAACCAGATAGGTCCAGAACAGCGCGGCGAGCAATACGGTCGAAAGCCGGAACCTCCCAAGCGCCATGGGATCCGGGACGAGATCTCCGAACAGACCTCTCAGCAGTCCGCCGGAGATCCAAAAGATGAGAATGTCGGTGAGAAGCGCGCCGAACCTGGCGCCGAACCCCGCGTACGCCAGGACGGCGGTCGGGGGCACATCGGGTCGCCGTGGCGGCAGTGGCCCGCCCACCGAGGGGGAGGTGTCGTCCCGGATCACGGCAGGTACAGGTACGCCAGCCTCGGCCCGGTCACGCCGAACGACCGCTCCACTTCATCGCGTGGGTTTCGGATGCGCGTGATGCCGGTGAAGAAGTCGGTGAACGAGAACGGACGCTCGTATTCGACAACCCTCGCCTCATGAAGTTGCTCCAGCCGCTTCGCCTCGGCGACTGCGTCGTCGAACGTACCCAGCCGGTCGACCAGGCCGGCTCCACGTGCCTGCTCTCCCGAGAGGATTCTGCCGTCCGCGATGCCGCGCACCTTTCGCATCGGCATGCGCCTTCCCTCCGAAACGACGTTCATGAACCGCCGGTGCGCTTCGTCGAGGAGGCGTTGGAAGATCCGCCGCTCGCGCGGAGTCATGTCGCGGAACGGCGACCCGATGTCCTTCAGCCGCCCGGCCTTGACCACGATCGGCTCGACGCCGAGCTTCCCTGCGGCGCCTTCCAGGTTGAGGAGCACCATGATGACGCCGATCGAGCCGGTGATGGTCGACGGGTTCGCCACGATGGAGTTCGCGCCCGCCGGAATGAAGTAGCCCCCTGAAGCGGCAACCTCTCCCATGGCCGCCACCACAGTCTTTCCCGCCCTACGGACGTCGGCGATCTCTCGGGCGATCTCGTCTGAGGCCACAACCGATCCGCCAGGAGTGTTCAGTCGAAGGACCACCGCGCTGACCGAATCGTCGTTCCTGGCCTGTTCCAGCTGAGAGACCAGGTTGCCGCTGGTCGCCTCAGCGGAGCCGAGGAAGCCCTCCGACCCCGACACGATCTCTCCCTGCACGTTCACCACGGCGATCTTTCGGGCGCCCTCGCCCTCAATCTGGTCCTCGCGCCATGGCCCGACGGCGGCCGGGTCGGGTCCGAACCGCCCCACCTGGACGAGCGTGGCGGGGAACAGCAACGCCGCGGCAAGCAGGGCGACCAGTCTCTTCGTGGTCAGGGCGGCAAGCATCCTTCTTCCTCTCTACACCCCGGTATACGAAACCACGCTTCGGTTGATTGCGTCGTGGGCAGCGGCGGCGATCGATCGGACCTCCGGACCGGCGGCCTCCTCGATCTGCCGGAGGAGGTCGAGGAGCTGCTTGCAGTTCCTGACGAAGTCACCGGCAGGCATCCCGGAGGCGTCGAGAACATCGTCGAGCGCCTTGCCCTCAGCCCACTCGAACACGGTGGAAACGAATCCCGGATCGAGCTCGCGGCATAGCTCCACCTGGTGCATGTCCTCCGCGCGGCGGACCTTTCGCCACAGTTCTGCCAACCGTCCGTAGACCTGACGCAGGCTGCGGGTCGGGATGTCGACCTGGCTGGGCGTGCGCTCCCTGGACTCATAGACGAGCGTGGAGACCAGCGCCGCCAGCTCCGAGGGCGGGAGCGCGTCGAACAACCCCTCCGACAGGGCTTCGACCACCAGGATGTCGCCCTCGCCGTAGATCCGCCGCAGGCGCTCCCCCTTCTCCGTCAACGAGAAGCCGCGCACGTACCCGAGCGACTCGAGAACCGACAGCACGCGGTCGAATTGGCGCCCCAGGGTCTCGGTCCTCGCCCGGATGCGCCGCTCCAATCCGGCGATGTCCCTTTCCAGCTTTGAAGCCCGCGTGGCCCATCGTTCGTGCTCGGGCCGATCGGGGCACGTGTGGCAGGGGTGACGCGACGCCTCCCGCTCCAGGTCCGCGGCGCGGGCCTCCGCGGTGGAGTCGACCGTGCCCCGTCGCCGGCGGGGGGCGCGGATCTTCAGGGTGGCCAGTCTCGCCGCCACGTCTCGCCGAACACGTGCGCTCCGGGCGCTCCCCGACCGAGGGAGATCGATGCGCGCGACGGCCCGAGGCGGGTCGTCAAAGTCG
>JALYGK010000151.1 GCA_030777105.1 Actinomycetota bacterium
CGGCTCGGCGCGCTGCTCGACGAGCCGGCGGCGACCCTCGAGAAGCTCGCGGCGGCGGCGCGCGCCCACGTGGCGAACGAGTGGACATGGGAGCGGACCGCCGAGCGCCTGCTCGACGCGGCGTCGTGACCGAGTCTCGACTGCCGGCTCGAGAGCTCACCGCTTGCTTCGCGAGCACGGCGCCACGAGACAGTTTCGCTAGAACCTGCGCATACTAGATGGAGACGCGGCCCCGTTCCTAGTCGGGAGCAAAAGAACCCACGGGATCGCCTCCATCAGATCCCGTCCCACCGCTGGTTCTCAGCGAAGGCTTGATGCCCTGAGCAGGTTCGCTCTCGATCTCGCTTGAGTTGCTTCCCAAACGGCTAGAGGACATCTACTGCAAAGAAGGGGAAACCAAATATGCAGCACATGCGTATCGCAACCTACGAAATCACCAACGGCACGTTCCAGGACATCGCCGAGACCGCCAAGACAGAGCTCCTCCCCAAGTTCCAGGACCAGCCGGGATTCATCCGCTACGGCGTGGCAGACCTGGGCGACAAGAAACTCATGTCGATCAGCTTGTGGGAGACGCGCGATCAGGCCCACGCAGCGACCCCCGTGGCCGCCACTTGGGTCAAGGAACACGTCGCCGACCGCGTCGAGTTGAGATCCAACTCCGTTGGCGACCTGGCGTTCTTCAAGGGTGTCCGCGAGGACGTTCCCGCGACCGTCTGAGAAAGCCGCAAGCCCACCGGTCGCGCTAGATCGGGGGACAAGTAACAAGAGAAGGGAGCCCGCCACGGTGGGCTCCCTTCTTCGTAACCTAGCCGACCGCTTTCTTCACGAGCGCGCTGATCCTTGCCTCTTCGGCGGCGGTCAACTCCTTCAGGGCGAAGGAGACCGGCCACATGTTGCCTTCGTCGAGGTTCGCGTCGTCGTTGAAGCCGAACGTCGCGTACCTCGACTTGAACTTCGACCCAGGTGTGAAGTAGCAGACGACCTTGCCGTCCTTCGCATACGCGGGCATCCCGTACCAGGTTCGCGGCCAAAGGTCAGGCGCGTTGGCTTTCATGATCGCGTGGAGCCGCTCCGCCACGGCGCGATCCGGTTCCGGCATCTCGGCGATCTTCGCGAGCACGTCGCGTTCCCCACTCTCCCTGTCTGTGGCCGCCTTCAGCTCTCGGGCGCGCTCCTTCATCGCGGCGCGCTCCTCGGCCGTGAATCCCTTGGATGTCTTGCCCGCCTTGGTGGCGGTCTTGGCGGACTTCTTCGTAGCCGTCCTCGCAGTTTTCCTCTCAGCCATTACGAGTCACCTCCGTGGGCCGACCAGTCGCCACACCTCAGTCTTGCCCTTGCCCTTCACGTCCACGAGCCCGATCGACTCGGTCAGAAAGTCGTCGTCCACGAGCTCCCAGGTCGAGCGCGTGATCTGAATCTCGTCCGGTGTCCCGTGCTCCTCCATCCGACTGGCCATGTTCACCGTGTCCCCCCACAGGTCGTAGAGGAACCGCCGGCGCCCGATCACGCCGGCCACGACCGGTCCGGAGCTGATCCCGATCCGCAATTGGAGATTCTGGCCGTCGGGGCCGGCGAGGAAGTGTTTCGCCCCCTCGCGCATCTCGAGCGCGAGTCTCGCGAGCGCGTGCGCGTGGTCACGCCGCTGCTTGGGGACGCCCGCCGCGACCATGTAGCAGTCGCCGATCGTCTTGATCTTCTCGACCCCGTAGCGGTCGACCAGCTCGTCGAAGCTTGTGAAGAGGCGATCGAGGAGTCCGACTACCTCGCGTGCATCCAGCCGGCTCGCCAGCGGGGTGAAGTCGACGACGTCGGCGAACAGGATGCTGGCCTCGTCGAAGGCGTCGGCGATCGAGTTCGGATCGGACTGCAGGCGCTGCGCCACGTCGGCCGGCAGGACGTTGAGCAGCAGGGCTTCGACGCGTGCCTGCGCAGCCTCCCGGCCTCGCGCGAAGGTCACGAGCAACAGCATCGCGACGGACGAGACCACGACGATGTTGAGGACGTCGAACGTTCGGACGAACCAGTTCGGCAGGTCGGCGCCGTTCGGCCGAACGACTTGGGAGAGGGGAAGCACGAGGAGGATGGTCGCAACGAAGGCCGCAAACCACGGCCAGGCGCGGCGTGGGCGGTCAAACGCGACTGCCCCGAGCGGGGCGAACAGCGACCACAGAACCACTCCGCTGGCTTCGTCGAGGCCACCGAGCATTACGGTCCCGGCCGCCGGCGCGACCAGAATCAGGACCTGCTGCGCCGTCCGCAGGAACGCGAAGTTCTTGGTCCGAGCGAAGACGACGAGGCTGATCGCGGATCCGGTGACGTACGCCCAGGGCGTGAGCGCCACTGCGCGCTCACCCACGGCCCAGTACAGGCAGCCCCAGAGGAACCCGAAGGGAAGGATGACGAGCGCCACACCGACCAGCAGGCGCCTCCGGAAGCGCTCATCGGCGGTTTCCTTCGGATCAGCTCCGATGGACAGCACGCGCTCTCGAAGTGGCGCGGTCATGACCGGCGAGCTTAGACCAGACGCAGGTTAGGTCCGTTCGATCGGAACGACCCCTTCGACGGAGGTTCCACGACCCGGCTCGCTCGAGATGTCGAGTCTCCCTCCGACCGCGTCGAGACGATCCATCATCCCCTGGACGCCGGTGCCCTGCCGCGCCAAACGTGGATCGAACCCGCGGCCGTCATCGTCTATCCGGAACCGCACGAGGCCGTCATCTTCGCTCAGGCGGACGGTGACGGCCGTCGCATCCGCGTACTTGGCGACATTGTTCAACGCCTCCAACGTGCAGAAGTAGACCGCCGACTCCACTTCTCGCGGATACCGGCCGACGCCGTCGCCGACGACCGTCACCGGAACGGGAGACCGGTTCGCCTGCGCTGTGAGGGCGGCGATCAGCCCCTGGTCGGCGAGCAGCGGAGGATAGATGCCCCGGGCGAGGTTGCGTAAGTCCTCGAGCGCGGCGCGGGCGGCGTCCTGCACGCCGCGCACCAGTCCGAGCGCCTTGTCGGTGTCTTTGGGGACCAACTGCTCGACGAGGCGCAGCTGCACCTGGAGCGCCACGAGCTGCTGCTGAGCGCCGTCGTGCAGATTCCGCTCGAGCTTCCGGCGCTCCTCGTCCTGCGCAGCGACCAGGCGCTGACGCGACGCGCGAAGCTCCTCGATCAGACGGACGTTCCGCAGGACCAGCCCGGCCTGCGACGCAAGGTCGCGAGCGAGTCGTTCCTTCGTCGGATTCATCGGATCGTTCGCCGGCATCGACACGCTGAGCGCCCCGAGAAGCTCACCCCGGTGCCGCACCTCGAAGGCCGGCTCGCCGAGCGCGGGAAGGATCTCGCCGTCCAACGGGACCCGGGCCACCGACCGCTCCTGCGGCCACGAGGCGGCTGGTCGGAGCTCCCCGGAGACCTCGAGCCACACGGTCGCGGCCTCCGCCCCGGTGCCCTCTCCGAGCACCTGCGCTATTTGGGGAAGCACGTCGTCGGCGGCGTAGGCGTCCGCCACCCGTTCGGAAAAGTCCGACACCACCTCGTACGGTGTCGCACGGCGCCCGTAGACGACGCGGTCCGCGAAGCGCCCGGCACGCTCGCGGATCGGCTGGAACGCCACGGCGAGCATGGCGGCCGCAACGAACCCGAGCGTCGAATCGAGTCGTGAGCCGACAAGCGCACCGATGCCGCCGACGATGGCGATGTAAACCGCGCTGACCGTGACGACCATGACCGTGGCGAGCACCGCCTTGCGGACCACGACGTCGAGCTCCCAGAGGCGGTACCGCAGGATCGCGACGCCGCATGCCGCCGGAACGCCGATGCCGATCGCTAGGAGCGGCACGATCGACCCAGCCACGACGAACCACGTCGGCTCGCGCTCGGGCGCGCCCAGGAGCAGGTAAACGAGCACGACGAGCGCCAAAGGGACGATCCCGAACGCAACCGCGAACATGAACCACCGCAGCTGCTGGCGCTCCTCGCCGCTCGAGCGCCGGTACCGAACGACGACGCCGGCGACGCCGATCAACAGGATCGCCAATCCGACCATCCACGCGTTCTCCGGGACGTCGGAGGTCGCGACGTTCGTGGGATTCTCGATGAAGAGGCTCGAGGTGATCTCCATCCGGGCGATGACCAGGATCTCGGCCATGGCGAAAAGGACCGAGAACGCGACGCCAGCTCTGCCGACCCATCCCCATGCGCGAGAGATCGGCCGCCCGCTCGGGAACCACAGCAGTAACAGCAGGAACAGCCCGCTCGGAACGACGAGCGAGACCAGCCAGTAAGCGAGCCACGCGGCCCACCTCGCAGCGGGGAGCGCTGGGGAGCTCGTGAGGCCCACTATCGCGTAGTGGTTCAACCCAGCCGCGAGCCCCTCCACGACGCCGATCCCCAGGAAGAGCCAGCCGATTGCGTTGTCGGGCCGCCGTTGTGTGACGAGCACACCGATCGTCGTGAACGATGCGCCGATCACCAGGTCGGTGAGGTACAGCTCGGCGAAGCCGACCCGGGAGGCGGCCGATGGGGTGAGGACGATTGCACCCACGACGCCGACGGCGGCGATTCCGGCGAGGACGAGCACGACCGGCCGTCGACGCTCGGCGCGGGCATCGGCCCGAACGGTCACATCCATCATTCGATAATGCCGGATCCACGCCCCGGCTAGGACACCCTCAAGAATGCTGCCGTGAGCAACCCGGACCGTCGGGCTCTCTTCGGGTTCATGGCTTTCGGCGTCTTCTGGGGCGCCTGGGGCGCCGCTCTACCCGCGCTGCAGCGGCAGACGCAGGCGAGTGACGGTGAACTCGGCTTCGGGCTCGTCCTCGTCGGCTTCGGCGCACTGGTCTCGATGCGGGCGACCGGCGTCCTCATCGACCGCCTCGGGAGGCGGCTGACGCCGGCAGCGATCGCCGCGTTCGGTGTCGCTGGGATCCTGCCCGCCCTCGTGAACTCACCCGGCCGGCTTTACGTCGCCCTCCTTGCCGTCGGGGCCACGTCGGGCGCGATGGACGTGGCGATCAACGCCGACGCGGTCGGAGAGGAGCTCCGCTCGGGCCGGCCGCTCCTGAACCTTGCCCATGCCACGTTCTCCGCGGCCGTGGTGGTCGCAAGCCTGGCGACGGGGGCCCTGCGGTCGGCAGGTGCCGGCCCGGTCGCCGTCTTCGCCATGACGTCGGTCGTCATGGTGGCTGTCGCATTCGCGGCGCGGGGCGTCCCGCCCGGGCCGAAGCTTTCCGCCGACGTCCCGAGGCCGCGGCTCTTCCAGCGGGTGCCGAGTTGGCTGCTCCTCGTCGGCGCCCTCGGCGCGACGGCGTACTGGATCGAGAACGCGTGGCAGAGCTGGGGCGCCGTGCACGTCGAGCGCAGCTTCGACGCCTCGCCCGGAGTGAGCGCGCTCGCGCCCGCGCTCTTCGCCGGCGCGATGGCTGCGGGCCGATTGGGCGTCCATCGTCTGGCGCGCCCAGGAAGCGAGCGGCTGGTGCTGTCTGCCGGCGCATTGGTCGCCGCAGCGGGTTCGCTCGTCGCCGCGCTCGCACCCACAGCAGCCGTCGCCCTTGCTGCGGTCGTCGTGGCGGGCGCGGGTTGTGCGGTCTGCGCTCCGACGCTCGTCAGTCTGGCCGGCCGCGCCGCTGCGCACCACGAGCGGGCGACTGTGGTCGGGTCGCTGACGACGCTGATGTACCTCGGCTTTCTCGTCGGACCGGCGGCGGTCGGTGGTCTGGCCCAGGCGGCGTCGCTCCGAGCTTCGCTCGCGGTCGTCGCGGCGCTCGCGTTCCTCCTGGGCGTGCTTTTCGCTCTCGTCCCCTTACCGGGGACACGTCGCTAGCGCTCCTCGAATTCGCTCTGCCGGACTCGAACCGCCGCCTCCGGGGCTCACTCGAGGAGATCGCAGTCGCAGTCCTTACAAGCCGCCGCGCCAGCTCTCGTACGTGAGGTCGTCGAGGGGCACCGCGTCACCGGATCCGTCGGCGTCGATCACGAGGTTGGGTGCGCCCTCGACTAGCAAGACGTTCTCGTCGCCGAGCGCGATCTTCGACCCGTCGGGGGACCATATGGGGTTGCGGGCGACGCCGTTGTTCCGGGGTGACGCGACAAGCGATCGCGTCGAGCCGTCGGCGGGAGCCACGAAGACGTGGAGCTCGGCGCCGTGGTCCTCGGTGAAGGCGATCCGCGACCCGTCGGGTGACCAGTCGAACCCGAACACAAACACATCGTCGGCGAGGACGCGGATGTCCGACCCGTCCGCGTTCAGGACGAACAGACGTCCGTGGCCCGGGTCGAGGTCGTTGTAGATGGCGATCCGCGAGCCGTCCGGCGACCACGTGATCCCGTCGATCGAGTCGAGGTTCCCGCCGGGCAGCTGCACGACCCGGGATTGCTCGCCGGTGCGGACGTCGACCGAATAGACCGATCCGCCCCTGGCTCCGAACACCATCCTGGTCCCGTCGGGAGACCATGCCGGGACCGAGGTGACGTCGCCGATGGTCGATGCGACCCTCGTCGTCTGACGGGTCGAGGGGTCGACGACGGAGAGCGTGGAGTCGCGGATCACCGCTAGCCGGGCGCCCGTGGACGACCACGTCCAGAGCACCCATCCCCATTCCGACGTGTCGAAGAGCTGCCGCGGCTCGAGCGTCCGATCGACGACCCAGAGCGATCCCGCCATCTCGAAGGCGACCCACCGCCCGTCGGCCGACCACCTGGCAGTGTGCACGTCGGCGAGATCCTCGACGAGGACGCGATCCTCACCGGTCCCAGGGGTCACGGCGACGAGATCGCCGGGTGCCTCGCCGAAGGCTCCCGTGAACATGAGCACCTCGCCGGCGCGACGCAGGACGGTCTCGCTCTGAGCCGGGGGCGAAGTGGTGGTGTCCGTCCGCTCGGGAGCGCGTGTGCACCCTACCAGCGCTATAAGGAGCGCCAACCCCAGCTGCGGTACGCGGTGAAGCTTCATCTGTCCCCTCTCACGGCGTCGGACTGGGCGACCACCAATCGCCCCAGGTGGTCCCGGCAACGAGACGCCGGAGGTCGGAGCCGTCGGCGTTGATGCTCCAGAGCGAGTTCACGTCGTCCTCTCTCCTGGTCCTTGAGAAGAGGATCCGATCGCCATCGGGCGAGAAATCGATGACTTGATCGATCTCTTCGTTTTTGGCCAGCAACGTCACCCTTCCGTTCGCCACGTCGGCCACCCGGAGCTCGTTCACAGCGTCCGGTTCGGGCCTCCCCGACGTGAAGGCGATCCGATCACCGGTGGGTGACCAGACGGGCTCCCCGGCCCAATCAGCGAACACCTCCTGAGGGTTGGACCCATCGGCCTCGGCAACCACGAGCGACTTGCGGGTGGTGTAGGCGACCCGCGATCCGTCGGGCGAGTACGCACGGCCTCGATCAGCCAACGGGAGCTTGGATGGCGCGCTTCCGTCGATCGGGACCACCACGTCGTCAACCAGGAGCGATTCGCCGTCCGGCAACCACATCGGGTCGCGATCGCCCGCTGAGAGCATTCCGGGCGGCACGGTGAGCATCGCCTGGCGCACGCCGTCGACCCCGAAGACGCCGATCGTCTCGAACAAGTCGGCCCAGACCGCAACGCGAGTGGAGTCGGGCGACCATGAGATGTCCCAGCCCGCGCCGCTCGTCCCCCGCAGCCGATTCACGCTTGACCACGGTCGGAACTCTGCGACGACGTTGCCCTCCGGATCGCTGATGACGACGTCCCGCCACGCGTGCTGGGGCTCGTCGCAGTTTGCGTGCCGATACGCCAGATAGCGCCCGTCGGGCGACCAGATCGGGCCCTCTACCCAATACTCGCCCAGACCGAAACCGCCGCACTCGGTGGGGGGACGGCCGTCCGCGATCCGAACCGCGTTCGAACCGTCCGACTCAGCCACGTAGATGTCGCCGTCGACCCCGTACGCAAGGGAGCCCAGCCTCGCTGGCTCCGGGCTGTTGTCTTCCCCAGGGACCCGCCCCCAGACCACCTCGAAGTTGTCGGTGAGGGAGTCGGACTCGGGGTCGTGGACGAAGGTCATGTTGCGGAGCTGCTCCTCGAGGGGAGGGCCGCTCAGGGCCTCGGGCTCGCTCCCGTCGTCGCATGTCAGGACGGGCGAGGGGATGACCAACCTCCTGGCGTCGTCGAGCCGCCCGGTCCCCGTCATCGTCGACGGGGCCCCAGAGCACACGCTGGCGGCATCGTCGCGCACCACGATCTCGTAGGCGCCCTCGCTCGACGCTCGCACCACCATGGTCTGGGAGCTTCCGTCGCCGTCGGTGGAGACCCAGGTCCCCACGAAGGGCGATCGCTGGTCGGCGGGCGTGGGTCCGGGACCCGACAGGTAGGCCCGGGCCAAGCCGCCGATCCCCGCGGCCGCCACCGCCAGGGCCACCACGGCGGTCCCGATCCGCCGGTTCCGCTGCTTCCGCTCGCGACGCCGGTGGAATCCGTCCAGGGTGAACGGGCGGGGCTCGACGCGCTCCATCTGGCGCTCCAGGATGGACCGGTCGTTAGCCATCGATCTCCTCCACGGTTCGTCGCAGCGACGCTCGGGCCTGATGAGTGAGAGCCCACACGGTCGACGACTTGATCCCGAGCAGCCGCCCGGTCTCCTCGCCCGAGTAGCCGAGGGCGTCCGTCAGCACGAGGGCGGCACGCTGCCTGGGTGTGAGCGCGCCCAGGGCCCGGGCCGCGGCGTCCCGATCCTCCACCGGCTTGAACACATCCTGGTCGGGTCCGAGCCCCACCGTTCGGGCAAGTGCGACCCGGGCCCGCCGGTATTGGTTGCGGAACAGATTCATGGCCGTCCTGTGCAGGTACCCGGCCGGGTCTTCCATCCCCGCCACCGCCCCCCACCGCTCGAACACACGGGTGAACGCCTCCTGGGCCAGGTCCTCCGCCTCGGGCCGGCTCCCGGTGATGACGGACAGGATTCGAAGAAGGCGTTCTTTCTGGTCCTCGAAGAACCCCTCGAACGTCACAGGCTGGGCATCCATAGACTCACCGCGAGCCTTCGATGCCTGCCGGAGGCTGGCCAGCTCTCCCATCTCGAC
>JALYGK010000152.1 GCA_030777105.1 Actinomycetota bacterium
ACTCGCTCCACCAGCGAGTCGACGACGGCGAGCTTGTCCGAGACCTTTGCGCCGCCCAGGATGGCGACGAACGGCTCGTCCGCCCCTTCAAGCAACCGCGACAGGACCTCGACCTCGCGCTGCATGAGCCGTCCCGCCGCAGGTGGAAGCCGCTCCGCTACACCGACCACCGAGGCGTGCGCACGATGCGCCGCGCCGAACGCGTCGTCGACGTAACCGTCGGCGAGCTGCGCGAGCTCGTCGGCGAAGCCGGCGTCGTTCGATTCCTCCCGGGCGTCGAACCTCAGGTTCTCGAGCATCGTTATGGTCCCGGGCGCCTGGTCCCGAACCGCGGCCTGGACGGATGGCCCTGTGACCTCATCGAGCTTCTTCACGTCACGCTCGAGCACCTCGCTCAGCCGGTCGGCGACCGGCCCGAGCCGCAGCGAATCAACCGGTTTCCCCTTCGGCCGTCCGAGGTGGGAGCACACGACCAGACTGGCTCCCTTATCGAGGAGCTCCCGCAGGGTCGGCGCGGTCGCGCGGATGCGGAGGTCGTCGGTGATCCTCCCGTCTTCCAGCGGGACGTTCAGGTCGCTGCGGACCAGGATTCGCTTGCCAGAGAGCGGCCCGAGGTCCTCGATGGTCCGGAGGCGCCGGCGGGTCAAAGCCGTGCTACAGACGCGTTCCGACCAACTCGACCAGCTCGACCAGCCGGTTCGAGTAGCCCCATTCGTTGTCGTACCAGCCGATGACCTTGACCAGACTTCCGATCGCCATCGTGGAGAGGGAGTCGAAGGTGCAGGAATACGGGCTTCCCACGATGTCGCTGGAGACGATGGGGTCTTCGGTGTACGCCAGGATTCCCTTCAGGGATCCGTTTTCGGATGCCTGCCGGTAGGCGTCGTTCACCTCGTCCTTGGTGACTTCACGCTTCAGGACGCACACCAGGTCGGTGACCGAGCCGTCCGGCACGGGAACTCGGAGGGCGAAGCCGTCCATCTTTCCCTTGAGCTCGGGGAGCGCCAGCGAGCTGGCCTTCGCCGCGCCGGTACTGGAGGGGACGATGTTGATCGCTGCAGCGCGGGCCCGCCGAAGATCCTTGTGTGGGAGGTCGAGCAGGTTCTGGTCGTTGGTGTACGCGTGCACGGTGGTCATCAAGCCCTGCTCGATCCCGAACGTGTCGCCGAGGACCTTGGCCATCGGAACGACACAGTTCGTTGTACACGACGCGTTCGAGATGACGTGGTGCTCGGTGGGGTCGTACTGGTCCTCGTTCACGCCGAGGACCACCGTGATGTCTTCTCCCTTGGCGGGTGCGCTGATGATGACCTTCTGCGCTCCGGCTTCGAGATGCTTCGCGGCCTTCTCCCGCTCGGTGAACAGGCCGGTGGACTCCACGACGACTTCCGCTTCGAGTTTCTTCCACGGGAGGTTCGCCGGGTCGCGTTCGGAGAAGACCTGAAGGCGGTCGCCGTCCACCAGGATGCCGTCGCCGTCGGCCTCAACGGGAAGCTTGAACTTCCCGAGCACCGAGTCGTACTTCAGGAGATGCGCCAGCGTCTTCGGGTCGGTGATGTCGTTGACGCCAACGAAATCGATGTCGGCGCCGCGCTCCTTCGCCGCCCGGAACAGGTTTCTGCCGATTCGTCCAAATCCGTTGATCCCGACCTTTACCGTCATGGTTGTTCCTCCTCGAGGCTCGTGGGCAGTTGGAGACCCTCGTTCAATCCTAGTCGCTGCGGTTTGGTCACTCCCGGTCCAGGTCGCGGTGCTCAACCGCCACCGGATATCCGCGCTGCCGGAAGTACCCTGCGAGATCCTCGGCGACCACCGCAGAGCGGTGCTTCCCGCCGGTGCATCCGACGGCGATGGTGAGGTAGGACTTCCCTTCGGTGACGTAGCCCGGAACGACCTGGTCCAACAGCTCACGCAGCTTCCGCATGAACTCCTCGTAACCGGGTTGACCCGTGACGTACGACCGGACCTTCGCGGTGGTCCCCGGGAGGGGCCGAAGTGGCTCCACCCAGTGCGGGTTCGGAAGGAACCGAACGTCGAACACCAGATCCGCGTCCCGAGGGAGCCCGTGCTTGTAGCCGAATGACACGAGGGACACCTGGACGGCCTCCTCCGCCGGTGACTTGGCGAAGATGTCGCGCACTCGGTCTCGAAGGTCGTGTGGCGACATCCCCGAGGTGTCGATGATCAGGTCGGCATCTTCCTTCAGCGACTGCATCATCGTCCGTTCCTTCCGGATCCCCTCCACCATGCGGTCGCCTGGACCGAGGGGATGCCGCCGTCGTGTCGCTTCGAATCGCCGCACCAGGTCGTCGTCCGAGGCATCCAGAAAGAGGATTCGGTACGGAACGTTCAAATCCTTCAGGTCGTGAAGGCCCTTCGAAAGCTCGTTGAAAAAGACGCCCCCGCGAACGTCGGCGACGATCGCGATTCGGGCTGGGTTCCCCGAAGAGGTGGCCAGTTCCGCCATCTTCCCGATCAGTGCGGGTGGAAGATTGTCCACGACGAAGTAGCCGAGGTCCTCGAAGCACTTCGCGGCCTCCGACCGCCCCGCGCCCGACAGGCCCGTGATGATGGTGAAGTCGAGCGTGCCGGCGTGGTCCCGCCGGCGTGGCTCCTTTGGTCTGGCGGCAGTTGCCATCAGCCGGCCGCCCTTCTCGCCGCCGCCACCGGGTCGGCGGGTGCATCAAGCGCCGGTTCGATCCCGTGAAGACGGTCGTAAATGCTCCGCGCCAGGCCCGGTCCCACGCCGGGGGTCGCTTCGAGCTCCTCCACCGAGGCGGAACGAAGCCGGGCCAGCGAACCGAACCGCCGCAGGAGGGCTTTCTTCCTGGCATCCCCCACTCCGGGAACGTCGTCGAGCGGCGATTGGAGCGCCCGCTTCGTCCGCTTTCCTCTGTGATAGGTGACGGCGAACCGGTGTGCCTCGTCGCGAATGTGCTGAAGGACGAACAGCGCCTCGGAGCCGCGCGCGATCTGGAGCGGTTCTGGCTGACCCGGGAGATACACCTCCTCCAGCCGCTTGGCCAGGCCCGCGGCGGGGATGGACAATCCGAACTCCGACAACACACGCTCGGCAACGGAGAGCTGACCGCGTCCGCCGTCCACCACGATCAGCGAGGGCGGATAGGCAAAGCGCCCCGGCCGTTTCCTCTTCCCGTTCGACTCGGGCCCAGGCTGTGAAACCAGTCGGGAGAACCGCCGGCGAAGCACTTCTTCCATGCTGGCGAAGTCGTCCTGCTCCGGAACTCCCTTGACCTCGAAGCGCCGGTAGTCGCTTCGCTTGGGAAGCCCATCTTCGAACACCACCATGGACCCGACCTTGTCGGTCGCTCCGAGGTTCGAGATGTCGTACGCCTCGATTCGGAGCGGCGCGATCGGCAGGCCGAGGACGTCACCAAGCTCGGCCAGCGCCCGGGACCGAGCGGCGAAGTCCGACGCCCGTTTGAGCTTGTGCCGGGCGAAGGCCTCCTTGGCGTTGTGGTTCGCGACCTGAAGGAGCCGCCTGCCGTCGCCCCGCGCCGGAACCGAAATCCGGACCCTGCTCCCCCGTACCCGGGCCAGCCACTCCTCCAGCACCGACCGCTCCGAGGGCCACACCGCCACCAGGACCCGTGCAGGGACCTCTTCGCGGTCCATGTACAGCTCGCGCAGGAAGGACGCCATGAGCTGCGGCGCGTCGATCGCTTCCACCTTGTCGACCACCCATCCGCGTCGTCCCATCATCCGTCCTCGGCGGACGAAGAACACCTGGAACGCGGCTTCCAGGTCATCCTCCTCCATGCCGACCACGTCAAGGTCGTCCAGGCGGCCGAGGACCATCTCCTGGCTCTCCATCGCCTTGCGCGCCGCGGTCAGCCGGTCCCTCAACTTCGCGGCGCGTTCGTATTCGAGCGCGTCGGCCGCCTCGCGCATCTCGGTCTGGAGCTGAGACTGGATCGGCTTGTGGTCTCCCGCCAGGAACGAAGACAGGTTCTCCACCAGCTGCCCGTAGCCGTCTTCGCTCACACCCGTGACCGAGGGGACGCATGGGCCGGCGCACCGTCCGATGTCGTAGTAGAGGCACGGGCGTCCGGCGCGGGCCCGCTGGTCGAAGAACGCGTTCGAGCAGGTTCGCACGGGAAAGACGCGAGTCAGCGCGTCGAGCGTCTCGCGAATGGCGTAGGCGTGTCCGTACGGCCCGAAGTACCGGACCCCCTTTCGCTTCGGCCCGCGAAGGACCCGGGCCCGCGGCCACTTCTCTCCCACGGTCAGCGCCAGGTACGGGTATGACTTGTCATCGCGGTACCGGACATTGAAGCGGGGCCGGTGCGACTTGATGAGGTTGTACTCGAGCATCAGGGCGTCCACCTCGGTGGAGGCCACGATCCAGTCGACCGACTCCGCCGCCGCCAGCATCGCCTCGGTCCGGGGATGGACCGGCCGGCTCCAATAGGACGCCAACCGCTTCCGGAGCGAAATGGCCTTTCCTACATAGATGACACGGCCGTCTTTGTCCCTGAAGAGATAGGCGCCTGGAGCGTCCGGTACGGAAGTTGAATCAGGACGAGGGACGCTCACACTTCAATTCTAGGAGCCGCGTTTGCGGTACCGCGGAGCGTGTACGCCGTGCGGCGACGTCCTACGCCTCGGCCACGACAAGCGTCCCCGTCATGGTCGTGGGGTGCACATCGCAGCGGAAAAAGTACTCGCCGGGGTCGAGCGCTGGAAGCTCGTAGGTGGTTTCCGCCGGACCGGTAATGAGCTCGAATTCCTCCGGCGCTCCTTCCGGCCGTGCCTGCGCCGCCGAGTCGACGTACGGCGACCAGTTGTGCGGCACCTGCGGATCGTCGTTGCTGAAGACCACGCTGAACTCGGTGTTGGCGGCGACGGCCAGGCAGGTTTCGTCGAACCCGGAGGCGGCGGCTCCGGGCGGCGCGGCGATCTGAAGCTGGGTTTCACCGCCTTCTGGCTGGCAGGGGGCGTCCGTCCCGGTGTCGGGAGGCGGTTGCCCCGGGCTCGGCCTGCTGGGTGGCTGGGGAGAGAAGGCCAGGGCGACCTCTTGACGGCCGCCGGTCGCGACGGCGAGGTCCTCCTCCGCCGAGTCGTACCACGCAAGGCCGAGCGACCGTCCGTCTCCGGAGACCGCGATGCTGGGGTTCCCACCCGCTTCGGAGTTCAGGATGGGTTGCGACCTGAATTCTCCTCCGCGGTTCGTGGCGAGCTCGATCCGTTCGTTTCGGGTGTCCGCCCACGCGACGTAATGGACGCCTTCCTGGTCGAGCGCAATTCCCGTTGTCCAGCGAGGATCTTCCGGTCCTTGCTGGATTGGGGATGCCTGCGGTGCGGGCGATGGTTCCGGCTCGGGCGACTCTTGTGGTGAAGGCGATCCTTGCGGCGAGGGCGATGCGCCCGGAGACGGCGACTCCTGGGCGGGTGATCCCTCGGGGGAGGGTGACTCGTCGGGAGCCGTCGGAGTGGCTTGGGGCGAGGGGAGCGGCGACGGTGGTGCAGGAGTGGTCGTCCCCAATTGCGTGACCTCCCACGGCGCGCCGCCGACCGAATGGGCGTGGTAGACGCCGCCGTTGGTGTCGTAATACGCGACGTGCGGGTTGTTGTCTGTGTCGAGCGCCAACGAGACGCCGACGCCGCCATCACCGGAAACCTGTTCGGTCTGCCAGCCGCCGCCCGACCGCGTCGCCACCACGGTCCTTTCGTTGTTGCCATAGGCGACCACGGGCTGACCGTCCCCTCCGACCCGCACGGCGGTCGTCCGCGTCCACGGATTTTCCGGGCCGTCCCCTGGTCCCACGTCTTGGGTGGACCACGAGGTACCGGACCGAGTCGCCGCACGGACGGTATTTCCCGCGTAGAACGAGATCCACGGCGTCCCGTCGCCGCCGACGGCGATGGACGCCCCGACGGTTTCTCCGTCGACCACCCTCTCCGGTTCGGCGAACGAGCCCCCCGTGTCGGTGGCGTAGAACAGCCCCCTCGGCGTGCTCCACGCCACGTGTTGCCCGCCCTGTTCGTCGATGGCCAATCCGGTGTGGACCGGTGGGCCGGCCTGGTTCTCCCTGTTCGCGATCTCCGGCGCGTCGCCCTCCGCCGGACTGGTCTTCTGTGGAGTGACGGAGACCCGCTGCCACACGCCCTCGGTGGACAGGCTGGCCAGCATGACGGCGGGCGGTTGGGGGTGGCCGGGGATGACGGGTGGCGGGATGTCGCCCTCCCGCAGGACCGCGGCCAGCAGCAAGTACGACACGACCGGGTTCCCTTCGCCGTCCAGCGTGACCGAAGGGGTGCGACCCGCGTCGTTCAGCGAGTCGGGCGTGTGGACCACAAAAGTGCTCTCCGTCGAGAGCGGAATGTCCGGCTGATCTTCTTGGGGTGCACAGCCAACGGCAATGAGCGCCGCGGCCAACAGACCGGCGGCGAGCTTCACCGATGAGGTCGCGCTCGGGAGTCCAGGCAAGGCGGGCGATATTGTAGCGGCGCCCTCAGAGTTGGAAGACCCGGGGTTCGCGCGTGGGCAGTGGGCGATGAGAGATGCGCTACGCCGGTGCCCCGACTCGCTGTCGTTCGCCGCGACGAACACCGAGGATCTCGGAGAGAACCGCACCCGTGTGCGTCCCTTCCGCGCGGGCCACCTCTTCGGGCGGGCCGGTCGCGACGACCTCCCCACCTGCCGCTCCCCCTTCCGGGCCGAGGTCGACGATCCAGTCCGCGGTCTTGATCACGTCGGGGTTGTGCTCGATCACCAGCACGGTGTTGCCCGACGCGACCAGCCGCTCCAGGACCGTGAGGAGCTTCCTCACGTCGTCGAAATGCAGTCCGGTCGTGGGCTCGTCAAGGATGTAGAAGGTTCTGCCGGTGGCTCGCTTCGACAGCTCGGCGCCCAGCTTCACTCGTTGGGCCTCGCCACCCGAAAGCGTCGGAGCCGGTTGTCCCAGCCGGATGTATCCGAGCCCCACGTCGGAGATGGTCTGGAGGTGCCGGGCGATCACTGGAATGCTTCTGAAGAAGTCCAGTGCTTCGTCCACGCTCATTGCCAGCACGTCGGCGATCGAGCGGCCCTTGTACTTCACCTCGAGCGTCTCCCGGTTGTACCGCTTGCCCTTGCACACCTCGCAGGTGACGTAGACGTCCGGGAGGAAGTGCATCTCGATCTTGATCTGCCCGTCGCCCATGCAGTTCTCGCACCGCCCGCCTCGGACGTTGAACGAGAACCGACCGGGGCGGTAGCCGCGCACCCTCGCTTCCGGAACCTGCGAGTAGAGCCGGCGAATGTAGTCGAACACCCCGATATACGTCGCCGGGTTTGAGCGCGGCGTCCTGCCGATGGGCGACTGGTCGATGTTGATCACCTTGTCGATGTTCTCCCACCCGACGATCCGGCGGTGCTTCCCGGGTACGACCCTTGAGCGATAGATCCGCGCCATCAACGCTCGATGGAGGATCTCCTCGACGAGCGTGGACTTCCCCGACCCGCTCACGCCGGTCACGCACACGAACGTGCCGAGTGGGATGTGCACGTCGACCGACTTGAGGTTGTGCTCCCTGGCGCCTTCGATCCGAAGCCACGGCCCCGACGGCGTTCTACGGACCTGTGGCGTCGGAATCGACCGTCGCCCGGAAAGATATGCTCCGGTCAGGGACTCGGGATCGCGGAGCAGACCTTCTAGGTCGCCGGAGTAAACGATCTCCCCGCCGCGCTCCCCCGCCCCGGGGCCGATGTCGACGACGTGGTCGGCTGCTTCGATGGTGGCTTGGTCGTGCTCGACCACGATCAGCGTGTTGCCGAGATCCCGGAGGCGAACGAGCGTGTTGATGAGCCGCCGGTTGTCGCGTTGGTGGAGTCCGATCGATGGTTCGTCGAGGACGTAGAGCACTCCGGTCAGACCCGAACCGATCTGCGTAGCGAGGCGGATCCGCTGCGCCTCCCCACCGGCGAGCGTGGCCGACGCCCGGTCCAGCGTGAGGTAATCAAGCCCCACGTCGACCAAGAACTGGAGCCGCGCCCGGATCTCGCGAAGGATCCGCTCGGCGATCATGTGCTCCCGATCCGTGAGCTGGAGCTGCTCGATGAACGCCACCTCGTCCTTGATGCACTGGCGGGTGAGCTCCCAGATGTTGAGGCCGCCTACGGTGACCGCCAGTGACTCGGGCTTGAGCCGGGCGCCCTTGCAGGCGCGGCACGGAACCTCGCGCATGTACTGCTCCATCCGTTCCCGCGCCGAATCGGTTTCGGCTTCGGCGTGCCGGCGTTCGAGCTTCGTGATGACTCCCTCGAACACCGTTAGGTACGACCGCAGGCGGCCGAAGCGGTTTCGATACGTCACGCGCACTTCTTCGTCGGAGCCGTAGAGGATCGCCTCCCTCGTGGCCTTGGGCAGCCGACGCCATGGGGTCTTGGTTGACGCCCCGTACGCCTCCACCAATCCCTCCAGCAGGCGGTGCCAGTAACCGTCTCTCGGACCGGACCACGGGCCGATGGCGCCCTCTGCGATCGACAGGTCCGAGTTGGGAACCACCAGCTCGGGGTCGACCTCGAGCCGGCTGCCCAGCCCGTCGCACGTCGTGCACGCTCCGTACGGGGAGTTGAATGAGAAGTTCCGCGGCGCCAGCTCGTCGAAGGAGATGCCGTCGTAGGTACAGGCGAGCTTCTGGCTGAAGTTGACCACCTCTTCGCGCCCGTCCGTCTGGACGGCGACCGCGGCCATCCCTTCCGAAAGCTCCAGGGCCGTCTCGATGGAGTCGGCCACCCGGCGGCGAATGTCCGGCCTGGCCACCAGCCGGTCCACCACCACTTCGATGTCGTGTTTGTAGTAGCGGTCCAGGCGAATCTTCTCCGAGAGGTCGACCACCCGGCCGTCCACCCTCGCTCTGGCGAAGCCCTTCCGGCCGAGGTCGGCCAGGAGCCGCTCGTATTCGCCCTTTCGTCCCCGGACCACCGGCGCCAGCACCTGGAACCGGGTTCCTTCCGGGAACTGCATGACCTGGTCGACGATCTGATCCGGCGTCTGGCGGCCGATGGGGCGGCCGCACTTCGGGCAGTGCGGGTGCCCGATGCGGGCGTACAGCACCCGGAGGTAGTCGTAGATCTCGGTGATGGTTCCCACGGTCGAGCGGGGGTTCCTGGACGTCGACTTCTGGTCGATGGAGATGGCGGGGGAAAGCCCTTCGATGAAGTCGACGTCCGGCTTTTCCATCTGACCGAGGAACTGCCGGGCATAGGCAGACAACGACTCCACGTAGCGGCGCTGCCCTTCGGCGTAGATCGTGTCAAACGCCAACGAGCTCTTCCCGGAGCCGGACAGGCCCGTGAACACAGTGAGCTTTCCTCGGGGAAGGTCGAGCGTGACGTTCTTCAGGTTGTGCTCACGGGCACCGTGAATTACAAGCCTGTCAGTGCCCATTGACGGCATTGTAGCGATGGGCGCCAATCGGCCACGCCAATGAACCGGGGCGCCCCGCACCGGGTACGCTGCTCTCATGGCCGAGCGCGAGGACCTGGAGCAGCTGTCATCCAAGGAGCTGCACGACCGGGCGATGAAGCTCGCCAGGCACCGCCTGGACCTCGGGTTTCTGTGGACCGTGGCGAAGACCATCCCCGCGGCCGAGGCAAGTTCGGGAGAGCTGGAGGAGGCCGAGGCCCACGTCGCCGTGGGGAACGTCATTGGGCTCATCGAGGACTTCTTCCAGGCAGACGAAGGGTCGCTGGCCGACGCCCTGAGACCTCTCTATATCGACTACGTCGCGAAGCACGAAGGGGCCGAGGCGTGACGGTGAACCTTCAGAGCTACCGCGAAGAGTTCCCCGTCCTGAACCAAAAGGCGTACCTGATCAGTGCGTCGCTGGGGCCGGTGTCGCGTCGGTCGCAGGCGTACCTCCAGGAGTACATCGATGCCTGGGCGGTCAAGGGCGCTCCCGACCATGTGTGGATGGAGGACATCTTTCCTCGGATGGCGACTCTCAAGCGGACGTTTGGAACGCTGGTCGGAGCGGATCCCGGCGAGCTGGCCATCACGGTGAACGTCTCGCTGGCCCTGTCTGCCATTTCTTCGTGCGTCAACTTCTCGAAGCGGAGGAAGATCGTGCTTTCGGAGCTCGACTTCCCGACGAACGGCCACGTCGCCCTGGCGTACAGGCGGCGCGGCGCCGAGGTCGTCTTTCTTCCGTCGCCCGACGGCCTGACCGTCCCGGTTGAGGCGTATCGAGACGCGGTCGACGAAGACACGGCGCTCGTTCTGATCAACCGGGTGCTGTACCGGAGCAGCGCACTGCTCGACGCGAAGGAGGTCTGCCGGCTGGCCCGCGAAGCAGGAGCCTGGTCGGTTGTGGACGACTTCCACGGCGCGGGCGTCATCCCGGTCAACGTGCACGACTTGGGATGCGACTTCTACACGACAGGGGTCCTGAAGTGGCTGTGCGGCGGCCCCGGCCTGACGTTTCTCTACGCCCGAAGGGATTTGGTGGGCGAGCTCGAGCCGCTGGTGACCGGGTGGTTCGCCACGAGCGATCCGTTCTCGTTCGACCTTGAACACCTCGAGTATCACCCCACGGCGCGGCGGTTGGAGCATGGAACGCCGGCCGCGCCGGTTTCGTTCATCGCGCAGGGTGGGTTGGACATCATCACGGAGGTTGGTCCGGCGGCGATCCAAGAGCGGCAGCAGGACCTGGTGGAGTACGTGATCAAGCGAGCCGACGACGCGGGCTTGCCGATCCGCTCACCGCGAGACCGCAATGGGAGGGGCGGCATCGTGAATGTCGGTGTCGGTCCGGAGGCCGCGAAGGTGTGTCACGCGCTGTTAGATCGGGACGTCTGCACGGATTACCGGGGCGACGGGATCCGGGTCTCGCCGCACTTCTTCAACACTGAAGAGGACATCGACCGGCTCTTTGAGGGGTTGCGAGAGATCCTCTGATTTCGTCGGCGCGCCGCGAAGCCTAAGCTCGAACCGATGAAGCCGTTCCGGGTGGCGCTCCTTCAGGTAACGGCGGTCGGCAATGACCAGGATGCGAACCTGGCGAAGGGCGAGGAGTTCTGCCGAAAGGCGAAGGCACTCGACGCCGACCTGGCGGTGTTCCCGGAGATGTGGAACATCGGGTACTCGCCAGCGCCGACGGATCCCGATGGAAGACTGGTATGGGAAGGCCAGGCGCTCGGACTGGATGGGTTGTTCGTCAAGCACTTCAGGGGACTCGCCGCAGAACTCGACATGGCGATTGCGCTCACGTTCCTCGAGGAGTGGGACGAGGCTCCGCGGAACTCCGTCGCCCTGATCGACCGCCGCGGAGAGCTGCTTTTCACGTACGCCAAGGTCCACACGTGCGACTTCGACATGGAGGCCGCCATCACTCCGGGCGACGAATTCTGCGTTGCGGTCCTGGACACGCAAGCTGGCCCGGTTCAGGTGGGAGCGATGATCTGCTACGACCGGGAGTTCCCGGAAAGCGCTCGGATCCTCATGCTGAAGGGCGCCGAGATCATCGTCGTTCCAAACTCGTGCACTGTCGACGCGAATCGAATCGCCGGACTGCGGACCAGAGCGTTCGAGAACATGGTCGGCATTGCCATGACCAACTACGCCGCCCCACAGGCGAACGGTCATTCGGCGGCATTCGACGCTGTCGCGTACACAAAAGACGAACGTCCGCTGGACACGCTGATCGTCGAGGCGGGCCCCAGTGAAGGGATCTACCTGGCCGACTTCGACATGGGCCGAATCCGTGCCTACCGAGAACGCGAGACCTGGGGAAACACGTACCGAAGGCCGGGGTTGTACGGACTCCTCACGTCAGAGGATGTTCGCCCTCCTTTCGTGAGGCCCGACGCCCGTCGTTAAGTGGACGACCAGATACGCGAACTGACGCCTGGTTCATGATCGCGGTTGCCCATGCCGGCGGCACAAGGGCTAATCGAATCCATTTCTTGATCCAGCGCGCTCTGGCAAGGGGGGACGGTCATGTCGGTGGATCCGGGCCAATCCATTGGCGCTGCCCAGCAGGTCCCTCCAAGCGGTAGCCATGGTGGGTCTTCAGGTAGTGGTGCCACCGGCACATCCGGCCGAGGCCTTCCAGTTCGGTCTTGCCGCCTCCGCCAAAGGAATCAGGTGGTCGATCTCGAGATCCTCGCGTGCGTCGCACCCCGGGACGATGCAGGTGGGGTCGCGAGCCTCCAGGGCGGTCCGGAGCTTGGCCGGGATGGTTCGCCCGGCGTGGGCGACGGCCTTGATGTCACAGCCGTCGGTGAGTAGCACCTTCAGGCAGGTGACATATCTCACAATGGGACAGATTTTTTCCGTTTTTTGAAAGAACTCGTGGTTCGACGCCCGCAGAGAAGCCCTTGCCGCGTGGAGTGTTAAATCGCCCTACCGGACGCGGCGCCCGGCTCGGATCACCAGGTTGATATCCTCCACCGCTCGCAAATCGTCGAGCGGGTTTCTGCCCAGACCGATGAGGTCACCGCGTTCGCCGGGGTCGAGTGAACGAGACGTCATGGCCTTGAGGACCTGCTCGGGTAATAGTCCGGCTCGATGCAGGTGTTGCGCTTCGTCGACGTGGATCCCGGCTGGGATTGGGCCGTTGCCCAGATCCGTTCCGTACGCAACTCGACCGCCCGCCCGAAAGAACCTCGACAGGTTGGAGATAGCCACTTCGAGTTCCGGCGTGTCGCGGCCGTACGAATGAATGTCGAGTGTCGAGACGATTCGCATCTTCTGGGCCACGGCCGCAACGAGCTCGTCGCTGAGGCGTTCGCTCCACGGACAGTGGGCAAGCTCGTCGACTCCGCCGGCGAGTGCGCGCTCGACCTGCCCCCTCCCCTGTGCGTGCGCCGTCACGATTGTTCCCGTGTCGTGGGCTACGTGACATACAGCCCGAAGGGCCTCGTCACTGAGGGTTGGGCCGGCGTCGACGTTGAGCGCGACCTTGAGGACCGAGGCGCCGCGCGCCAATAGATCCCTGGCCGTCTTTGTTGCGTGCTCGACGCCTTGGACTTCAACTCCTGTCCCCTTGGGCGCCCACCCCGAACGCGTGGGATAACCCCCAGGACAGGTGATCATGGGGCCCGCACAGCGAATCAGAGGACCGTCGAAAGTGGAGCCCTCCGAGGCCTCGCTTAGAGCGAAAATCACATCCGGCGGCCACCCGAGGTCCCGGACCGCGGTCACTCCTCCGGCAACCACTTCCGCTGGATCCGAGAGCCCGATGTGGACGTGCCGGTCGACGACCCCCGGCATGACGAAACCGTCGAACTCGATTTCCTCACCGGCGCCCGGAGGAAGCTCGCGGCCGGCCCCCGCGAATCTCACCCGCCCGTCCTCAAGAACGACGGCGACATCCTCCTGAAGCCGTTCCGGCCCGAGCCATCCGAGAGGCGCGCGAACCGTCAGGATGGAACGCGAGGCGCGCCGATCATCATCTTCGACGCTCGCTATCGCACTCCTGCTTCCCGCAGCGCCGACAACTCCTTGCGCAAGTCGACCACCTCGTCGCGAAGGCGAGCGGCGTACTCGAACCGGAGATCTCTCGCCGCCTCGTGCATCTCCTCTTCCAGCTGCTGAATCAAGCGGCCGAGCTCGTCCGGCGGAATATCGTCTCGTTGCACCCGCCGTCTTCGCCGACGGTCGGGCGTCGCGCTCCTGCGTGAACCATCACCCTCCAGCGCCAGCAAGATGTCCGAGACCTTCTTTCGAACCGTCTGGGGATCTATCCCGTGGCGCTGGTTGTACTCGATCTGGATCTTCCGCCGGCGGTTGGTCTCCGAAATCGCCCGCTGCATCGAGTCGGTCACCGAGTCGGCGTACATCAGGACCTTTCCCTCGACGTTCCGCGCGGCCCGGCCGATCGTCTGAATCAGAGACGTCTCGCTTCGAAGGAAGCCCTCCTTGTCCGCGTCCAGAATCGCCACCAGGGAGACCTCCGGCAGATCCAGCCCCTCTCGCAGCAGGTTGATGCCCACCAAGACGTCGAACTCCCCCAGCCGGAGGTCGCGGAGGATCTCGATCCGTTGGATCGTGTCGATCTCCGAATGGAGATACCGAACCCGAAGCCCCATCTCGATGAGGTAGTCGGTCAGGTCCTCGGCCATCTTCTTGGTGAGCGTGGTCACCAAGACTCGCCGTCCCGCCTCCGCTCGCTGGCGGACCTCCTCGATCAGGTCGTCGACCTGGCCCTTTGTCGGCCTCACCTCCACCTCTGGGTCGATCAGCCCCGTCGGCCGCACGATCTGCTCGACGACCTGCCTGCTGACCTGAAGCTCGTACGGTCCCGGCGTCGCCGACATGAACACCACCTGGTTCACCCGCTCGGTGAACTCGTCGAACTGAAGCGGCCGGTTGTCGATCGCGGAGGGCAGCCGGAACCCGTAGTCCACCAGCGTCCGCTTGCGCGACATGTCGCCCTCGTACATCCCGTGCAGCTGTGGGACCGTGACGTGGCTCTCGTCGAGCACGACGAGGTAGTCCTTCGGGAAGTAGTCCAGGAGCGTGTACGGCGGCGACCCCGGGGCGCGGCCGTCGATGTGGCGTGAGTAGTTCTCGATGCCGCTGCAGAAGCCGACCTCACGGAGCATCTCCAGGTCGTAGTTCGTCCGCATCCGCAACCGCTGGGCCTCCAGCAGCTTTCCCTGCCGTTCAAGCTCGGGAAGCCGTTGTTCCAACTCGCGCTCGATGCCCTTGATCGCCCGGCGCATTCGGTCCTCGGACGCCACGTAGTGGGTGGCCGGATACACCCAGATCTCGCCGAGCTCCTTGAGGATCTCGCCGGTCACCGGGTCCATCCGAAGGATCCGGTCCACGGTGTCGCCCCACAGCTCGATCCGAACGATCGTCTCGTCGTACGCCGGGAACACCTCGATGGTGTCGCCGCGGACGCGGAACTTTCCACGGGTCAGGTTCTGCGTGGTCCGCTGGTACTGGATGTCGACCAGGCGCTTCACGGCGAAATCTCGCTCCACCGGAACGCCCTGGTGCACGCGAAGGACTTGTCCCATGTACTCCTCGGGCGTTCCCAGGCCGTAAATGCACGACACCGACGCCACGATCACCACGTCCCGCCGGCTGAGCAGCGCCGCCGTCGCCGAGTGCCGAAGCCGCTCGATTTCGTCGTTGATCGACGAGTCCTTCTCGATGTACGTGTCGGTCTGAGGGACGTAGGCCTCGGGCTGGTAGTAGTCGTAATAGGAAACGAAGTACTCCACGGCGTTCTCTGGAAAGAACTCGCGGAATTCGTTCGCGAGCTGCGCCGCCAGCGATTTGTTCGGTGCGATCACCAGCGTCGGCTTCTCCACGCGCGAAATGACGTGTGCCATGGCGAACGTCTTGCCCGTTCCCGTGACGCCCAGGAGCGTTTGATAGTCGTCGCCGCGCCGGACGCCGTCAGCTAACCGGTCTATCGCCTGGGGCTGGTCTCCGGCTGGTTCGAACTCCGAGACAACTTTGAAACTGGGCACCAGGCGATGGTAGCCGCCGACGTCAGATCAAAGAACCAGCGTGCAGTTCTCACACTCGAACGCGCCGCGGCGAACCTCGGCGGCGTGACCGCCGCAGCGGGGACAGCGCCGGCAACGACCGCCCGCGTCGCAGTGGGCAGGGTCCGTCGTGGTCCCGGGCTCGTCCCAGGTGGTGGTGCCCTCCTGAGGGCGCGGAACCTGGATGGACAGCAGGAACAGCGGCTCGTCGTGCGAGCGGAAGCCGTGCGGGTGCGCCGCAGCCCTTCCCACGATGGATCCAGGGGCCAGCGCGACTGCCCCGTGAATCAGCGCCTCCCCCGTCCCGTCCAGCACGGCCGTCCACTCCTCTGAGTCGGGATGCGTGTGCGCATACGCGGTCTGGTGCGGCGACAAGGCCTGGATCGAGAAGTAGAAACCCTCCCCCTGCGAGATCGGGACTCGCCGGAAGCCCGACGGGCACAGCTGGACCAGTTCGCCGGCCGCCGCCCGGAACACGCCCAGGTTGTCCAGGACCTCGTCGAGATGTCCGACGCCACGCACGGCGCTAATGAAACCGCCTCAGGAGCGGCGCGGCAAGGGGCTCAGTCCGACGCCCGCTCGGCTCAGCGGTCGGGAAGGTACCGGCGGATCAGCTTCCACACCGCCGGCAGCACCCCCGCCGCGATCAGAAGCTTGATCGTGTCGCCGATCACGAACGGATAGAGCCCCTTCTCCAGCCCCTGGCTCAACGGGAGGTTGACCGCCGACATGAGCCACGGAACTCCGACCGCGTAGATCACGACCTCGCCGAGGAACATGGCGCCGATCGAGCTCCGGATCGAGCGATCCCAGCCCCGGCGGGCCAGCCAACCGACCAGGGTCGCCGCCAGGACGAACCCCCAGAGGTAGCCGCCGGTGGCCGATGCCGCTCCGAGGACCGAGACGCCGCTCTCCCCTCCGGCGAAGAACGGCAGCCCGATCGCTCCCTCCAGCAGGTAGAGCCCGACGGCCGCCGTCCCCAGAAACGGACCGAGCGACGCCCCAACCAGCAAGACGCCGAGCGTTTGTCCCGTGATCGGGACCGGGGTGAACGGCAAGCGGATCGAGACCTGGGCCAGCCCGGCGATGAACAGACTTCCGGCGACCACGGACACGACGGCGAACGCGGCGCGAATTCGAGCGGCTCTTCCGACGACGAGCGAGTCCGCCATGGTGCTCATGATTGGCTCCTTTATAGCTGACCTATAGCCGACCAGCGTCGATGATCCGCTGAAGGAACTGGCGCGTCCGGGGATTCTGCGGATCGCTGAAGATCTCCTCGGGCGGTCCTTCTTCCAGGATCACGCCCCGGTCGAGGAAGCAGATCCGATTGGCGATCTCCCGTGCGAACCCCATCTCGTGGGTCACGATAACGAGTGTCATGCCAACCCGGGCCAGCTCGCGGATGACGTTCAGAACCTCCGCGATGAGCTCGGGATCGAGGGCGCTGGTGATCTCGTCGAGCAACATGATGTCGGGATTCATCGCCAGCGCCCGGACGATGGCGGCGCGCTGCTGCTGTCCGCCGGAGAGGCGATCCGGGAACTCGTCCTTCTTGTCGGCCAGCCCGAATCGCTCGAGCAGCTCGACGGCGTCCGTCTCTGCCTCCTTCTTCGGCTTCTTCAGGACCTCGATCGTCCCGAGTGTGATGTTGCGAAGGACCGACATGTGCGGGAACAGGTTGAATGACTGGAAGACGATGCCGATGTGTCGGCGGATCCGGTTGACGTCCACGCCTTCAGCGGTGATCTCCTCACCCTCGACGAGGATCCGTCCCTCATCGATCGGCTCCAGGAGGTTGATGCACCGAAGGAGGGTGGACTTTCCGGAGCCGGAGGCCCCGATCAAACAGACAACCTCGTGATCCGCGATGGAGAGATCGACCCCATCGAGGACCACCAACTCTCCGAAGGACTTCCGGAGGCCTTCGATCCGGATCGCCTCACCATCCGTGGCACCAGACGGCTTCGGGTCGATCATCGGACGCCGCGGACCTGTCTCCTCCGCCGGTCCCGTTCGATCAGATAGTCCGTGAACCGCGCCAAAGGAATGGTCATGAGAACGAACAGGATCGCGGCCACAACGTGGCCGGCGAAGTTGAAGTACCTCGAAGCGTAGGACTGAGCGGACCGGACGCCCTCGACCAGGCCGATGATCGCCACGAGCGCCGTGTCCTTTTGCAGGCCGATGAAGTCGTTCAAAAGCGGCGGCACGACCCTCCGTACCGCCTGGGGCAAGACGACGAAGCGCAACGACTGCCATCGGCTGAGGCCGAGCGAACGCGCGGCCGCGGTCTGGCTCACGTGAATGGATTCGATTCCGGCCCGGTAGACCTCGGCGACGTAGGCCGAGTAGACCAGGACCAAGGAGATGACTCCATAGGTGAACTGTGACTGCGTCGAGACCACCTGGAGTTGAAGCGCCGGAAGGCCGAAACCCACAAGAAACAGCACCAGGATCAATGGGCTCCCTCGGAACAGGTCGACGTACCCAATGGCAAGCGCGCGGAACGGGAAGAAGACCGGCCCGGGGATGCCTCGAATGACCGCGATGAACAGCGCGAGGATCAGGACGATGACCTCAGCGGTCAGCATGAGCCGGATGTTGGTCAGGAAGCCGGCCGCGACGGAGGGGGTGAACTCGCCGCCGACCAAGGCCCGTTTTAGATGTTCCGGCTGAAAGAAAGACTCCCGGATCTGCTCGAATCCGGGAGAAGTGAGGAAGATCGCCAGCACGGCGCCCAGGAACAGCACCGTGCTGGCCACCGAGATAGCGAGATTCCGCCCTCGCCAAGCCCTCGCCTTACGGGCGGGCGGGCGACGGGGCGGGCTCTCGGCCTCGTCCAGCAGGAACCGGTGCGTGCTGGGGCCCGCGTCCCCGCCCGTCCCCACGCTAGGGCTCCCTGTTCGCTATCGGATCTCTTGGAGCCCGGTGGTGCCTGGGATCCACCTGTCCTGGATCCGTGTGAGGAACCCGTCCGCCTTCATCGCGTTGATCGCCTGGTCGACGCAGCGCTTGAGCCGGCTTCCTGTCTCGAAGGCCAACCCGTAGTTCTCGTTCGTCCGGAAGAAGCCGACGATCTCGAGCTTCACGGTCTTCGACTCGCTGACGATACCCGAGGCGATCGGGAGGTCGATGACCTGCCCGTCGATCGTTCCCGACTTGACCGCTTGAGCTGCGTCGGCCGTCGTGTCGAACTCGCTGGGGTCCTCGTTCGGCTCGATGTTCTGGTTGATGTAGTCCATGCCGGTCGTGCCGGCCTCTCCGCCAAGCTTGTACTGCTTGAGCTCGGCGATGCTCGTCACGTTCGCGATCGGCTTGCCGGCCTGAACCACAAGCGACTGGTCGGCCTGGAGATACGGGACGCTGAAGTCCACCGCCTGGTCCCGCTCGGGGGTGATGGTCATCTGGCTTACCCCGAAGTCCCACTGCTTCGGACCGGGTGCGAAGAGCGAGTCGAACGCGGTGTGCTTCCAGACGACGCGAGTTCCGAGCCGGCGCCCGATCTCGTTCACCAGGTCGGCCTCGAAGCCCGTGGGCGGTGGGTCGACGCCCTTACCGATGAGGAACGGCGGATAGTTGAGGAGCTCCGCTGCCACCGTCAGCTGGCCGGCGGTCTTCAACGGTGGCGGGTCGCACGGGTTGGCTCCCTGGCCCCCGGTGGTCGGTTGCGTGGTCTGCTGGCACGCCGCCAAAACGACGGCCAGAACCACGGTCATGGAGAGGGTGGAGAGCGATCGCTTCATCGCCGTTCCTCCTGTGGGTGTCTGCTTCGCAATCGACCTGTACGAACAGCCGCAGCGTACCGCATCCGCGCGATCTACGTGCGAGAGGACTAACGTCGCGGCTCCCAGGAAAAGAACCGCGCGGCGAGCAGAACTCCGATCACACCCCAGACGCCGATGATCAACAGATCTCCTCCCCGGAACCCGTTTCCCACGGGGGAGAAGTACGCGGCTTTCATTGCCTGCGAGAAGTGGTACACGGGGAAGATCTCGGCGACCGAGACGTACCAGGCGTCGGGATCCTCGATCGGGATGAAAATGTCCGACAGGAACAACAGCGGAAGGATCGAAAAGTTGACCACCGCCGGAGCGGCGTCGGCGTTCGGCACGGCGGCCGTCATCGCAAGTCCGAGCGCGGCGAAGGTCGCCGCTCCCGCCGCCACGGTCACCAGAAAGGCGGGCAACGTTCGGGTGGGGATCTCGGCGTCGTAGAACGCCGCCCCGAACAAGGCGACCCCTGCCACCAGCACTAACGCTCCCAGGACGGCATACATGACCCGGCCGAACAGGAAGGCCCAGGCCGGCAAGGGCGTTCCTCGGGTCCGCTTCAGGGCGCCGCTGTCCCGCAGAAACGTCATGCTGATCGCCAGGTTCGTGTAGGTGGCGTTGATGATGGAGAACGCCGCGATGGCGGCGACATAGAAGGTCGACGTGGTGATCTCCTGACCGAAGACGCGAACCGTGGAGTTCCCGAACAGGGACGTGAAGATCACCAGAAACATCAAGGGGAATGCCACGGTGAACCCGGCCGCGGCGGGGTTCCTCCAGAAGCTCTTGTTGGTGTACCGAACTTGACGAATTGCCAGCGCCACGTCGGTCATTCGCTCCCCGCCTCTCCCTGGGTGAGCTCGAGGTAGACGTCCTCGAGCGAGGGCCTGGTTACGTCCAGGGCCTCGAGGGTGATTCGGTTCTCAAGGGCCCACGACGTGAGCTGGTGGAGCGTCCTCGTCGCATCGTTCGTCCGGATGAGGACCATGGCATCGCTCCGCTGAGCGGCTGCGGCCAGTTCCGAAGGAAGCTCTGTGGCGGCGGCGAGGCGGAACCTGACCAGCGTGGCCAGATCCTGTCGTCCACCGAGTGTTGCCGGAGGTCCCTGGGCCACGATCTTGCCGCGAGCGATCACCGCCACTTCGCGGGCCAGGTATTGCGCCTCGTCCATGTAGTGCGTGGTGAGGAAGATCGTCTTGCCGAGCGACGAAAGGTTCCTCACCACCTCCCACGCGTTACGACGGGCAGACGGATCGAACCCCGTCGTCGGCTCATCCAGGAACAGCAATGCTGGGTCGCCGGCCAACGCGATGGCCATGTCCAGGCGACGCTGTTGCCCCCCGGAGAGCTTGATGACGCGACTGGCGCGTTTTTTCCGCAGCCCAACCACGTCGAGCACCTCGTCCACCGGACGGGGATTCGGGTAGTACCGGCGGTAGAGCTCGATGGTCTCGGCCACCGTGAGGTATGGGTCCACGCCCGTTGCCTGAAGGACGATCCCGATCTGCTCCTTGAGCCGCCGTTCGCCGCGTGCGGGATCGAAACCCAGCACGGACACGCGTCCTTCGTCACGCCGGCGGTACCCCTCCAGGATCTCGACGGTCGTGGTCTTGCCCGCGCCGTTCGGCCCGAGCAGCGCGAACACCTGGCCCGCGTCCACGGTGAGGTCGATGCCGTCGACGGCTCGCACCTCGCCGTACGACTTTCGAAGACCGCGGACTTCGATCGCGGGACTCACGCGAAGCAGTGTCGCAGGGGCCTCGCCGCCCGAGCAACGACGTTACAGGGGCTTCCGCCCCGCGAACCCGGAATCGGGCCCGTGCCAGTAGCCAACGCGCTCTTCGTCCGGGCGCCAGCACAGGAAGATCTCCCGGCCGTCCCGCTTCGCGGGAAAATCGATGAGGCCGCTCTCGGGATCCCGAAGGACGATCCCCTGCTCGTTCAGGGCTTCGACTTCCCGGCGGAGCGTCTGTAGGGCCTCCCAGAATTCCTTCCCCTCGCGCCCTCCTCCATCCAGCGGCGCCGCCTGACGGATTCGTTCCCCTCCGGACAGAACAACCTGGCGAGCGCGACGAATGCTGTGGAGCGCGGTTCGCAGCGAGGGCAGAAGGGCGTTGGCCTCCTCGGCCGTGTACTCCTTCGTCATGGGATCAGTCCGGGACGCCGATCAGCGGCGGCAGCTCGTTCAGGCTGGTGATCCGCGGTCCCGGATGGTCGGGAAAGCGGTCGCGTCGGTCGATGAGGACGCCGAACATCCCGATCGACTCCGCCGGCTCGATGTCGAAATATGGATGGTCGCCGACGTAGACGGACGTGTCCGGTTCGGCGTTCATTCGATCCAGGGCCAGGTTGAAAAGACGGGTGTCAGGCTTCTCGTACCCCTCCACGCCCGAGATCACCTGAATCTCGAAGAACTCACTCACTCCCAGCGATTCAAGCAGCCGCTCCAGCCACTCCTCGAAGTTCGATACGAGCCCGAGCTTGAAGCCGTCGTCCCGAAGACGCTCCAGGGTGGGGACGGCATCGTCGAACAGCCGGTAGTTCGAAAGGTCGGTGAATGTGTGGTAGAGCGCCTGCGCGAGGCCGTCTCCGAACGGGAGCCCCATTTCTGCGAGCAGCGACCGGTAGATCGATGCCCAGAACTCACGCGACCGCTCCGCCGACGTGGACCAGAGCTCGCCACCCCGTGCGGCCTCCATGAACCGATCCGAGACCACGAACACCTTCTGCTGAACCGTCTCGAGATCCGCCTGATAGCCCTCCTGTCGAAGGACATGGACCAGCAGCTCCGGAAACGAGGGGTGCGGATGAACGAGCGTTTCGCCCGCGTCGAACAAGACGGCGCGATAGGGCATTTCGGTCGATGATATCGGCGCCGATTCAGCGACCGGTGGACTTCGCTCGCGCTGCTTCGGTCAGCTCCCGCCACAGGGCATCGACGGCGCGCTCGAGCTCCGCGGTTGTTCCATCGTTTCGGATGAGGAAGTCGGCGATTCGCTCCTTTTCCTCGTTCGGCGCCTGCGCTCGAAGCCGTGCTCGCGCGGCATCCTCACTCATGCCGCGATCCTCCGTCACCCTGGCGATCTGAGCTTCCTCTGACGCCGTGACCACGACGATGGCGTCGCAGGCTTGTTGAAAACCGGCTTCTACGATGAGCGGAGCATCGAACACCACGATTCGGTCGGTGTCCCGGTAGTCCTCGAGCGACTCGCTGAGGAGCCGGAACACCTCCGGGTGGGTGATCGATTCCAGCGCCACCCTGGCTTTGTGGTCCGAGAAAACCCGCCGAGCGAGGGCCGCCCGATCGATCTCCCCGTCCCGACCGATGATCTCGGGACCGAACAGCTCGGTCACCTTGGTGTAACCCGGCGTTCCGGGCAGGACGGCCTGCCGAGCGAGAACGTCCGCGTCGATCACCACCGCGCCGCGATGTTCCAGCATCCTGGCGACGGTCGACTTCCCTGCGCCGAGTCCTCCGGTCAAGCCCACGAGGAACATGTGGGGATCGTAGCGGCGGGGTTGAATCCGATCGAGAAACGAAGAGCCGGCTAGCCGCGGCCCTCGCGACGCTTCAGCTCTTCGACAATCGACTCGAGCGAAACGTCCCCTTCCTCTGCGGCTTCGGCCTCGGAGGAAACCTCCGCCTCGGGCACGACGTGCATCGCGCCTTCTTCCGGAGCGGCCGGCTCCGGCTCTATGTACTGCTCGAAGAGCTCCTGGGGAGACTCGTCGGCTCGAGATTCGGCGTCATCCACGGCCTCTCGCGCCTCGGCCGAGATCTCCGGAACCTGCTCCTCGATCAGCCGCTCCGTCGGTTCGGCTTCGATCTCCGCGTCGCCGAGCTCCGCCTGTTCGTCGGCCACCCGCCGCATGGAGAGACTGATTCGCCGCCGGGGCGGGTCGACGTCGACGACCTTCACCCGGACCTGGTCTCCGACCTGCACGACTTGCTCCGGCGATTCGACGTGCTGTTCGGAGAGCTCCGAGATGTGGACCAGACCCTCGATGCCATCTCCCAATCGGATGAACGCGCCGAACGGAACGAGCTTGGTGACGGAACCCTGGATGATCTCACCCGTTTCGTGCTTCCGCTCGAACTCACGCCACGGGTCCTCCTGCGTGGCCTTCAGCGAAAGCGAGACTCGTTCGCGCTCGAGATCGACATCCAGCACTTCGACGTCCACTTCCTGACCGACCGTCGCGACCTCACTCGGGTGGTCGACGTGCTTCCACGAGAGTTCGGAGACGTGGACCAAGCCGTCCACTCCGCCCCCGATGTCGACGAACGCCCCGAAGTTCACGATGGACGAAACGACGCCGCGCCGGCGTTCACCCTTGCGCAGGCTGTCCAGGAACTTCTTGCGCCCCTCGCTCTGGGACTCCTCCAAGAACGCCCGTCGCGACAGCACGACGTTGTTTCGGTTGCGGTCGAGCTCGATGATCTTGGCCTCGAGCTCCTGCCCGACGTAGGGATGAAGATCTCGGACCCGGCGCAGCTCCACCAAGGACGCGGGCAGGAACCCACGGAGCCCGATGTCCAGGATCAGGCCCCCCTTGACGACTTCGATGACGGGGCCGCGAATGGTTCCACCTCCCCGCATGATCTCCTCGATCCTCTTCCACGCCCGCTCGTACTGGGCGCGTTTCTTGGAGAGGATCAGCCGTCCTTCCTTGTCTTCCTTCTGAAGGACGAGGGCCTCGATGTGATCCCCGACCTTTACGACCTCCGACGGATCGACGTCCTGCCGGATGGAAAGCTCCTTGGAAGGGATCACGCCTTCGGACTTGTAACCGATGTCGACCAGGACCTCGTCCCGATCGACTTTCACGATGGTCCCCTCGACGAAGTCGCCGTCCTTGAAATCCTTCAGGCTCTCCTCGATCGCCCTGACCAGCTCGTCGGGAGTAAGGTCGTCTTGGGCGACCGACGGACCTTCTGTCTGGCTGTCTATCCCTTCAACACTCCTTCCTCGCGCGCTGGGTCCTTCTCCGGGAAAACCACCGAAATGGGATGGAACGTGCGAAGAAGAAAGCGACGCCCGAAACGCGCGCCGCCGAGTGTAGTTC
>JALYGK010000153.1 GCA_030777105.1 Actinomycetota bacterium
GTCACGGGCTAGCACCACAGGTTCACGCTCCAGGGGATCGGGGTGCCCACATCGGGCGCCCCGATCTTCTCGTGGCTCCCATCAATTCGAAACCCCGTTGCTAGCATTTGAATCACATGGCGGACGAAGAACGACCAGACGAACATCGCACCGACGACGAACGGCCCATCGAAGAGCGGCCGGACGAAGGATCTCGCGACGAGAACTCGCTATTTTCGAGTTCGGCTGATTCGTCGAAGGACGATCCGACCGCGTCGAAGTGGGCCTTTGGGAAAGGCCTGCAGTCAGGCTCCTCGCGGTTGCGGCTTCCGAGCCTTCCCAGCCTCTCCGCGATTCGCCTGCCGAAGCTTCCTGAGAATTGGCGGAAGCTTACCGAGAACTGGCCAAAGCTTCCCGGGAACACGGGGAGCTGGCTCGTCGGCGCAGCGCTCTTCGTCGTCGTACTGCTGATCTACGGCCTGGTCGCGCGCCTCACAGGGGGCGACTCACCGGCCGCACGGCCGACCACTCGTCCGACGCAGGCCGTTATCCCCATGCCGCCGGAGCGAACACGGCCCTGCGAAGAGCCCTCGTACATCGCCACCGTTGCGGGGAACAAGGTCGCAGCGCGCGCCAAGCCGAACCCATCCGCGAAGGTCGTGAAGACGTTCGGTCGAAAGAGCATCCTGGGCGCCCCACAGGTCTTCTTGATCCGCGAGCAGCTGTTCGGGCCCACGGGAGATATGTGGTTCAAGGTGCTCCTGCCGGTCAGGCCCAACGGCACCACCGCGTTCGTTCCGGCAACCGATGTCGCCGTGAGCAAGACGCTGTACCGACTGAAGGTGGTTCGCAATAAGTTCTCCGTCTACTTCTACGAAGGGTGCGAGCTCGTCGAAAAGTTCAAAGTGGGCATCGGTAACGGAGCAACGCCCACTCCCGTCGGCAAGTTCTACCTCCAGGCGCTCTACAAGCTTCCGGACCCGAACACGGTCTATGGCACCTACGCCTATGCCCTCTCCGGGTACTCCGAGGTCATCAAGCAGTGGCAGTCGGGGGAATGTGCCGGCGTTTCCGCCGCCGAGGCGCGGGAAGGCAAGTGCGGCGGCATCATCGGGTTGCACGGGACCAACGACCCAAAGGGCTCGATCGGCCGCTACGTCAGCAATGGGTGCATCCGTATGCGGAACAGCGACATCGAATCGATGGTCCCGAAGCTCCCGCTCGGAACGCCAATCGAGATCACCTAGCTCCGTCACCCTTCCCGGACGGGACGCACTCCGCTCCTAGAATCGGGACATGACCGCGGAGTCCGCCCTCCTCGAGGGGCTCAACCCCATTCAGAAGGAGGCGGTCCTCCACACCGAGGGACCGGTTCTGATCGTCGCCGGCGCGGGGTCGGGGAAGACCAGGGCGCTCACCCATCGCATCGCTTATCTCATTCGCGACAAGGACGTTTCGCCGTACGCGGTCCTCGCCATCACCTTCACCAACAAGGCAGCCCAGGAAATGGTGGACCGCGTCGAGGGGTTGCTGGGCACCAGAATCGCCAGGGGAATGTGGATCCTCACGTTCCATTCGGCGTGTGCCCGAATTCTTCGCCGCGAGCACGACATCCTGGGGCTGCCGAGCCACTTCTCGATCTATGACGAAGGGGACACCGAACGAGTCATCGCGCTTTGTCTGAAGCAGATGAACATCGACCCGAAGCGGTACCCCCCTCGGCAGGTGGCCGCGGTGATCGGGCGGGCCAAGGACAACTTGCTGGATCCGGCCGGATTTCAGCAGGGCGCGAGCACGCACTACGAGCACGTCATCGCCGACGTGTACGCGGAATACCAACGGAGGCTGCGCGGCGCCGGCGCGCTCGACTTCGACGACATCATCATGGAGACGGTGCGGCTGTTCCGGGAGAACCCCGGTGTCCTCGAGCACTACCAGGAACGGTTTCAATACATCCTCATCGACGAATATCAGGACACCAACCGCGCCCAGTACCACCTGGTGAACCTCCTGGCCGCGAAGCATCGAAATCTCTGCGTCGTGGGTGACGCCGACCAGGGCGTCTACTCGTGGAGGGGCGCCACCATCAAGAACCTCCTCGACTTCGAGCACGACTACCCCGACGCGGCCATCTTCGTGATGGAGCAGAACTACCGGTCGACACAGAGCATCCTCCAGGTTGCCAACGCGCTCATCGAGCACAACGTGCACCGCAAGCCCAAGTCGCTGTGGACGGAATCCGAGCACGGCGACCTCGCCGTCCGCTACCGGGCGGAAAACGAACACGACGAAGCATGGTTCGTGGCCTCGGAGATCGAGCGGTTGGTTCAGGAGGAAGGGTTTCGGTACAGCGACGTCGCGGTGTTCTACCGGACCAACGCCCAGTCGCGCGTGCTGGAAGACGTGTTCATGCGCGGTGGTTTGCCGTACCGGATCGTCGGCGGCGTTCGGTTCTACCAGCGGCGCGAGATCAAGGACACCCTGGCGTATCTCCGGGTGGTCGTGAACCCAGGGGATCTGGTGAGCGTTCGCCGGGTGATCAACACGCCGAAGCGCGGCGTGGGAGACGCCACGCTGGCGGCCATCGAAGGCTTTGCCGTGACAGAAGGGATTTCGTTCCTCGAGGCAGCACGGCGGGTCGACGAGATCTCGACGCTCGGTGCGCGGGCCAAGGGTGCGGTCACGACGTTCGTCCAGGTCGTCGAGAAGCTTCGAGCGATGGTCGAGGAGGGAGGCGGTCCCGGAGCGGTTGTCGAAGCCGCCTACACGGAGTCGGGGTATCTGGCGGAGCTGGAGGAGGATCACACCGTCGAGTCGCTTGGACGGATCGAGAACCTCCGCGAGCTGGTCGGCGTGGCGCGGGAGTTCGAAGCGCGAGTCCCCGAGGGACAGTTGGGCGATTTCCTTGAGCAGGTGTCGCTGGTGAGCGAGCAGGACGAGTACGACGCCGACGCGCCCGCTGTCACTCTGATGACTCTGCACAACGCGAAGGGGCTGGAGTTCGACGTCGTCTTCATGGTGGGGATGGAGGACGGCGTCTTTCCCCACTACCGGTCGATGACCGACCCGGCGGAGCTGGAGGAAGAACGACGGCTGGCGTACGTCGGCATTACCCGCGCGCGGCGCCGGCTGTACCTCACACATGCGTGGAGCCGTTCGCTGTTCGGAGGGTCCAGTTACAACCCGCCGTCACGGTTCCTGAACGAGATCCCCGTGGACCTCGTCGCCAGCGTTGAAGGCGAACAGCAGCATGGCCGAAACGGGGGAGGCGATGGCGGGCGAGAACCCGTGCCGGTTGGAGCAGGCGACACGGTGTACCACGACAAGTGGGGCGAGGGCGTGGTCGTGTCGGTGTCCGGCGCCGGAGACCGCGCCGAGGCGACGATCTCTTTTGAAGACGTCGGAGAGAAGCGCTTGTTGCTCGCCTACGCCCCGCTGGCCAAACGCTGATCTGGGAGGGGCGCTACCGAGCGAGGACGGAGAGCGCTGCCACCACGAGCACCGCTCCGACGATCAGCGGAGCAACGACCCACGCGAGGCCGAGGCGTCCTCGGAACGGCCCCAACGGCCCAATGGTCGTCCACGGCTTGAGGCCAGGGGGGCGAAAACGGATCGGGCCGCGGCGCATACGATGAGGAGTATAGGAAGGGCTCAGCCAGCACATCCCGTGAGCGCCTCTCCTCTATAGTTGCCCCGCGTGCGCTGACTACCCCGAACGACGACCCCAATCCTGACGGAGATGCCGGAGAAGTATCGAGTCATCGTGGCGAAGCCGGGCCTGGACGGTCACGACCGCGGGGCCAAGATCGTGGCGCGAGCGCTTCGCGATGCGGGGTTCGAAGTGATCTACACGGGGCTCCACCAGACCCCCGAGCAGATCGCTGAGACCGCCATTCAGGAGGACGCCGACGCCGTCGGCCTGTCGTGCCATTCGGGAGCGCACATGACGCTGTTTCCTCGAGTGATCGAGCTCCTGAAGGAGCACGGGGCGGGAGACGTCGTGTTGTTCGCTGGCGGGATCATCCCCCGAGAGGACATCCCGAAGCTCAAGGGCGTCGGCGTTCAGGAGATCTTCACGCCCGGCACGCCAACGTCCGACATCGTCCACTGGCTTCGAGAGCAGCTATCGGCGAAGACCGGCTGATTTCGGTGAGAAGTCGTTCCGCGCCTACCGCGGTCTGAGCGCATGGATCTGTACGAGCACCAGGGAAAGGATCTGTTCCGCCGCCACGGCATCCCGCTCGTCGAGGGGTTCCTCGCCGAATCGCCGGAGGACGCTCGCCACATCGCCGAGCGGCTCGGCGGGCGCGTTGCGGTCAAGGCCCAGGTCCAGATCGGCGGCAGGGGAAAGGGTGGGGGCATCCTGCTGGTGGACTCTCCGTGGGAAGCGGAGGAGGCCGCCGAAAAGATTCTCTCGGGAGGCTTTCGCGGCACCGCCGTCACACGTGTCCTGGTGGAGCGGCTGGTCGAGATCGAGGAGCAGTTCTACGCCGCGATCACCCTCGACCGGACCAGCCAGCGGTACCTCGCGATGGTCTCGGCCGAGGGGGGCATGGATATCGAAGAGATCGCTCGCACCGACCCGGCGGCCATCCGCCGATCCAGGGTGGACCCGCTGTTCGGTCTTCGTTCCTATCAGGTCCGGTACCTGGTCGGACACCTTCCCGCCGAGGCGAAGGAAGGCGCCGGCGACATGCTGACCAAGATGTGGGACGTCGTGCGTTCGTCGGATGCGACGCTCGTCGAGATCAACCCGCTGGCGCTGCTCCGGGGCGGCGTGGTGGTCGCCCTCGACTCGAAGGTGACCATCGACGACAACGCGCTGTCCCGTCAGCCCGAGCTCGCGGGGCTTCGAGCCGGATTTCCCGTCGACCCCATCCAGCGCCGGGCCAACGAGAAAGGCCTCCAGTACGTGAAGCTGGACGGTGAGGTCGGGATCATCGGAAACGGCGCGGGGCTCGTCATGTCGACCCTCGATCTGGTCACCCAGGCCGGAGGGCGGCCCGCAAACTTCCTGGACAGCGGCGGCGGTGGTGGCGCGGACGTCATGGCCACGTCGCTCGAGGTCGTGCTTTCGGATCCGAAGGTGCGGTCGGTTCTGGTCAACATCTTCGGCGGGATCACGCGGGGCGATCTGGTCGCGCGAGGGATCCTCGAAGCCCTGTCACGTGTTGACGCCCGGGTCCCAATCGTGGTGAGGCTCGACGGAACGAACGCCGAGGAAGGCCGGCGGATGCTCGAGGAATCCGGCCACAAGATGCTCGTGCCGGCCACCACGATGCTCGAGGGTGCGCGAAAGGCCGTGGAGCTTGCCCGGACCGGGGTCGCCTCGTGAGCGTCCTGGTCGATCAGACCACGAAGGTGGTGGTCCAGGGCATCACCGGGAAGGAGGGCTCCTTTCACGCCCAGCGAAACCGCGGCTACGGGACCCAAGTCGTCGCGGGCGTCACTCCGGGCAAGGGAGGACAATCGGTCGACGGCATTCCGGTATTCGACACGGTCGCGGAGGCGGTCGACGAGACCGGCGCCGAAGCGTCGGTGATCTTCGTTCCGGCCCGATTCGCCGCGGATGCGATTGCCGAAGCCGCGGATGCCGGCGTGCGGCTGATCGTCTGTATCGCCGAGGGCATTCCGGTCCAGGAC
>JALYGK010000154.1 GCA_030777105.1 Actinomycetota bacterium
GTGTAGTTCCGTGCCTGTTTACACGTCAATGGACGCGCTACGCGGACGCGGTCCCTTCAGTGTCCCGCGGGCGCGGCGTCCGCCCAGTTACTCCCCCAACCGACGTCCGCCCTGAGTGGGACGGTGAGCTCCCAGGCGGTCTCCATCGCCTCCGTGACGAGCTTGGCCGAGCGATCGAGGTCTGGTTCCGCGACGTCGAACACGAGCTCGTCGTGAACGGTGAGGACCATCACGCAGTCCAGGCCCGACGACTGGAGTTCGACGTCCACTTTGATCATCGCGAGCTTGAGGATGTCGGCAGCGCCGCCCTGGATCGGGGCGTTCAGCGCCATTCGCCGACCCATGTCCCGAACGCGCGGGTTTGCGGCCTGGAGTTCCGGCAGATACCTGCGCCGCCCGAGGATCGTCTCGGTGAACCCTTCGGCGGCCGCCTTCGCCACCTGGCGATCCAGGAACTCCCGGATCTTTGGGAACCTGGCGAAGTACGCGTCGATGAACTCGGCCGCCTCGTCCGCCGTGATTCCGAGCCGGCTGGCGAGGCCGAAGGCGTTCATCCCGTACGCCAGACCGTAGTTCACCACCTTCGCTCGTCGGCGCAGCTCCGCATCGACCTCCTCCAGCGGCAACCCGAAGACCATGGCGGCGGTGGCGGCGTGGATGTCGGCCTCGGTGGCGAACGCCTCGGCGAGCGCCTCGTCGCCCGAGAGGTGCGCGAGGATCCGAAGCTCGATCTGCGAGTAATCCGCGACGAGAAGCAGTCTGCTCTCCTCTCCTGGAACGAACGCCCGCCGGATCTGCCTGCCGAGGTCTCCGCGGATGGGGATGTTCTGGAGGTTCGGGTTGATGCTGGACAGGCGCCCCGTCGCCGCGCCGACCTGGTTGTAGGTGGTGTGGATCCGCCCGGTGCGCGGGTTGACCAACGGAGGGAGGGCGTCGAGGTACGTCGACTTCAGCTTGGCCAGCTCTCGATAGCGAAGCAGGGAGTCGACGATCGGGTGCTGATGGCGGATCTTCTCCAGAACGTCGGCGTCCGTGGAGAGCGCTCCCTTCGACGTCTTCTTCAGCGGCGTCAGTCCAAGCTTCTCGTAGAGGATCATGCGGAGCTGCGGAGGGGAACCAATGTTGAACGGCTCGCCGGCGTACCGGTAGACGTCCTCCTCCAGTGTCCGCATCTGATCGCCGATCGACTCGGACATGTCCTGGAGGTAGTCCACGTCGAGTCTGACCCCGGCCGACTGCATCCTGGCCAGCACCGCGGATAGCGGCATCTCCACGTCGGACAGGAGCCGACGAAGGCCGGCTCGGTCCACGCGCTCCTGAAGCACCGGAGTCAGCAGCGCCACCGCGGCCGCCGCCATTCCCGCGTTGTGTCCGGCGGCTTCACCGGGGTCGAACAACTGCCCCTCCCCGCCTTTGGACTCATCCGGCGTGATGTCCAGTCCGAGGTACCGCTGGCACAGGGCCTCCAGTGGGTAGTTCGCCTCTGCGGGATCCAGCAGGTAACCGGCGAGGTGGGTGTCGAACGTGACGCCCGCCATCGGTGCTCCGGACGCAAGAAGCGCGGTCTCCAGATCCTTGGCGCCATGCACCCACTTCTCGGAGCCGTTATCGGCAAGCCAGGTAGCCACCATGCCCGATAACCCGTCGACGGGCGCGAACAGAGCCTCCCCGCCTCCAGGTGAAACAGCCACGCCCGCTACCCGGCCGTCGCGAAGCCACACGGTGACCGACTTCGGCCCGTCGACGGAGATGACTCGCTCGATGTCGGCCACGGAAGCCTCACGGATGTCGAGCGACGCTCGTTCAACGGCTGGCTTTGCCGTTCGTTCGATGTCCTCCAGGCGCTCCAGGAGCGACCGGAACTCGAGCGAGTTGAACAGCCGTCGAACCGCATCCGGGTCCCACGCCTCCATGACGCAGTCCTCCGGCTGGACCGGAAGCTCGAGGCCGGTCTCCAGGCGCGCAATCGTCTTGTTTCGAATGAGGTCCTCCCCGGCTTCTTCGATCGGTTTCCGGAGCCGCCCCTTGATGTCGGACGATCGGGCCAGGAGCTCTTCAATGCTTCCGAAGTCCTGGATGAGCTTGGACGCCGTCTTCTCACCGACCCCCGGAATGCCCGGGATGTTGTCCGAGGGATCGCCTTTCAACGCCACGTAATCGAGGTACTTCTCCGGGGGAAGGCCAAACCGGTCGATGACGGCCTTCACGTCGTAGCGAACGATGTCGGAAATCCCCCTGCGGTTGAACATCACCGAGATGTGCGGGCCCACGAGCTGGAAGAAGTCGCGGTCCGCCGTGACGATGACGGCATCGATCCCGCGCTCCACCGCGCGGCACGCCAGGGTGGCGATGGCGTCGTCTGCTTCGTAGCGCTCGACAGCCACCATGGGGATGCGGAGGGTCTCGAGGACTTCCAGGATCAGCCCGAGCTGCTGGCGGAACTCATCCGGGGCCTCCACTCGCCCGGCCTTGTAGTCCGCGTACTGCTCCAGGCGGACCGTCGGCCGCCCGAGGTCGAACGCCACGGCGATGTAGTCAGGCTTCTCTTCGGCCAGGAGCTTGATGAGCATTGACGTGAACCCGTAGACGGCGTTGGTGACCTGACCGCTGGTCGTGGCGAGCGATGTGGGCAGGGCGAAGAAGGCGCGGAAGGAAAGGCTGTGTCCGTCGAGGAGGAAGATCCGCTTGCGGCGCTCGACGTCCGAGGCAGTGTCGAGGTCGGCCACCACTCTTGATTCTACGGGCACCCGTCTGACCGGATTTCGGCTTCCGTGGACTGCGCAACACGGCCGGCCGCCGGGGGGGTAAGCACTCCGAAAACCATCGCCGAATTTTCTTTGGCGCTCTGGTCGATTTTTCGACTCACTCGACGGTCCTATTACCTGCGCGAATCCTTGAAAGGGGTTGCACCTCAATGCTTTTTACCGTGTTGACACCGACGAACCGGCTTCTTACTATTCGGCCTCGGTCCCAAGCGGCCGCGGGACCAAGAGGAACGAGGATCTGCTCACCGGGAAGGAGCTCTGAGGTGGCACCGCCGCCCGGGGTTCGCACCCAGGGAGAAAGGACTCGCCTCGAGGTCCGAAAGTCGCTTGGGACCGCCTTTTGGGCGGGTTGAAGGGCCGAGTAGATAACGCTCGCGTATGGGGAAGGCGCGAGCGGCTCCAAAGGCCCTTCGGCCCGCTCTTTACATGGTCCGGCGCCACAGCGCGTTTCTCGGATGCCGTTTCTTGCGAGTGTTCTGTCGCACGCGCTGGGTAATGTCTCCTCTGACATGAGCGACGGACCAGAGCGAGCTCCTGGCGCCGACACGGCGTCTGCTCCGGCCCCAGGCGACCGTCCGCAGGGGCACGCCCAGGGGCTCGATCGCTATTCGACCCCCGGGCAGGTCCTGGATCCCCAGCGGCTCCTCCGCATCGCTGGGGTCGCCCGGGAGGCGCTGGAGGAGGCACGGCGGATCCGTCCCGAGCCCGGAGCCGTCGACCACTTGCGGCGCCTCCACGGCCAGATATCCAGCGAGCTGAAGGAGGCGCTCCCGACCGATCTGTACGACGAGCTCGACGACCTCACGCCCGACGTGCGCGACGGCTCCCTGGAAGAACTGTCGCTCGCCCACGCCGAGATCCTCGGTTGGCTCGAGGGGCTGTTCCAGGGCACGCAACTCGCGCTCCAGGTTCGCGCCGCTCAGGCGCTGGAGCACGTGCGCCGCCCGCTTCCTCCGGAAGCCCCCCGCCGGGAACCCGAAGAGCGCCCCGACTCCCGGTACCTCTAGGGCTTCGGTCTCGCGTCGCCGGCGCTCTCCCGCTCCATATACTCGTGTCGGACCCACCCGCTCGAGCCGGGATGGCGGAATGGCAGACGCTCCGGTCTCAAAAACCGGTGTCCGAAAGGGCGTGAGGGTTCGAATCCCTCTCCCGGCACCCGGCGTGCTATGAGCTGGTCGCAGCCTCCTTGCCCAGCAGGGTCTCGAACAGGTTCCGGTAGTGAAGCATCGCCTGGCGAAGGTTCTCTGTCTCAGCCTCGCCGCGGCTGCTGGCCTCGGCGGTGCGGTGCGCCGCACGGTAATGCGCCACGACCTGAGGATGGTCGACCGAGATGTTGGCGGCTTGCTCTTCGAAGCCATCAGTCGGATACCCACGGTCACGCATCACCCGCTGAACCAGCCGGTCCGCCTCGCTGATCGCGTCGGCCGGGCGGTCCACGAAGCGCTCCTGAACATGTCGCCACGATTCCAAGTAGCTGGCACGAGCGTCCTCCGGCAGCTCGCGGATCTGAAAACCTTCACGACGCTCGAGTCGCTCTCGCAGCTGCTTCTCTCCCGAGCGCCGTCCCTCCTGTGCGACGGCTCGGTCGTACTCAGGGCCGAACCGCCGACGCAGGCCCGTGCTTTTCTGGCGGCGGGTGAACGCGAAAGCGACGAGCAGCAGGACGAGTACGCCCACCGCAATGACGCCCCATGCAAGACCCGACATGGTGTCTCCTCCTTCTCAGGCGGGCATCAGGTGGGATCTTCCCGCCGCTTTTGACCGGTAAACCGACGTGGTTGCTGCATCACAACCGATGTCGGGTGACTTTCCGGAGCGATACCGAAGGCCCGTGAAATATTGGATACTGTTCTGACCTCCTTGCAGGTTCACTTGTAACTACCGAGGACGATCGAGACAACGTTGGCGTCGAAACTCCAGGAGCGTTCACGGCACATTCGGACGGCTGCGTCGACCGTTTCCCGTCGTCTTCCGCCGGCCAACATCCATGGGAATCCCGCTGCCGGGATTGGCACCGTCTTCCTCATCTTGATCCCGCTCGTTGCGGCGGCGGTCGTTGTGACGGCAACGGGGACGCGGCTCGCCAACAGGGCTCTCGATCCGTACTTCCGTGCGCCGCTTCCCAAGGCACGGTTCGCGCCGCAAACCACGTTCGTCTACGACCGCAACGGTGATGTCCTGACCACCCTCCACGCCGGTGTGAACCGCGTGCCGATCTCGTTCGGCCAGATGCCTGACCATCTCAAGGAGGCGGTTATCGCCGCGGAAGACAAGGACTTCTATCGGCACGAGGGGCTGGATTATCAGGCGATCGTCCGCGCGGCGCTGGCCGACTTCCGAAACCGCGCCCTGGAACAGGGCGGCTCTACCATCACGCAGCAATACGTCAAGAACGTGTACACGGGCAGCAAGCGGAGCCTTCGGCGAAAGCTCCGCGAAGCCATCATCGCCACTCGCCTTGAGCAGCGGTTCACGAAGAACCAGATCCTCGAGAAGTATCTGAACTCGGTGTACTTCGGAGCGGGCGCGTACGGTGTGGAAGCCGCGGCGCAAACGTACTTCGGGATCCCGGCCAAGGAGCTCAACGTGGCTCAATCCGCCACGCTGGCGGGTCTCATCCCGGCTCCGACTCGGTACACCCCACGGAAGAGCCTCAAGGTCGCCCGCGTCCGCCGGAACTTCGTCCTGGACGCCATGGCGGAGCAAGGATACGTCTCCCCTCGGAGGGCGGCGCGCCTCAAGCGAAGGCCGCTCAAGATCGTCGAACCGAAGCGCACGATCACGCAGTCGTCGTACTTCGCTCAGTACATCACGAATGGCCTCGTGAAGAAGTACGGCTACAAGCAGACCTTCAAGGGGGGACTGCGAGTCCGAACGACGCTGGACCCCAGGATGCAGAAGGCTGCTGAGAACGCCGTCCAGACGAACCTTCCCTCCCCGACCGACCCGGCCGCCGCGCTGGTCGCCATTGAGCCCTCGACGGGGGCCATCCGAGCGATGGTCGGCGGACGCGACTTCACGAAGAAGAAGTTCAACCTGGCGGTCCAGGCCCACCGTCAAACCGGCAGCGCGTTCAAGACGTTCACGTTGGTCGCCGCCATGGAGAAGCGAATCTCGCTCCGCTCGACATGGAAGGGCCCGGCCTCGATCCGTATCGACGATCCGCGGTGCTTCGGCCCGGACGGGGCATGGGAGCCCGGGAACTACGGGGACTCGTCGGCCGGCACCATGGACCTGGTGCGGGCCACGGCCAATTCCGTCAACACGATCTTCGCCCAGCTGGTGTTGGAGGTTGGACCCGACAACGTGGCCGACGTCGCTCGCCGCATGGGGATCAAGTCGAAACTCCAGGAGGTGTGTTCGATAACCCTTGGGTCACAGGCCGTGACACCGTTGGAGATGACCGCGGCAAACGCCACCCTCGCCGCGCGTGGGATCCGCCACGACCCCACGGCGGTGTTCGAGGTGAAGAACGCCAAGGGAAAGACGCTTGACCGAGCCAACTACAAGGGCAAGCGGGCGATCGACCAGAACGACGCGGACCTCGTCAACTACGTCCAGCAGTCTGTCGTCACGTCGGGTACCGGCACCGCTGCGAACCTCGGGCGTCCGGTCGCCGGAAAGACCGGAACGGCCCAGGATTACGTGGACGCGTGGTTCTGCGGCTACATCCCGCAACTGGCGGCGTGCGTCTGGGTCGGATATCCGAAGGCGGAGATCCCCATGCACTACGTCCAGGGAGTCCCGAACGTGTATGGAGGATCGATCCCGGCGCAGATCTGGCACGACTTCATGGCACAGGCCACCGCGAACATGGCGGTGGAGTCGTTCGCCACGCCGAGCTTCATCGGATACGACTACTTCCCGCCCGGCACCGTTCCGAAGAAGGAAGACGACGAGAAGAAGAAAGAGAAGAAGAAGAAGAAACAGCCACTGGCCGCGGTGAGCACCTCGGCTGCTGCTCAGCCGGCGTCGGCTCCATCCGCCAACAACGCGAACAACAAGAAGAAGTGCAAGCCGCCCCCGCAGTGCCCGTAACGGGCCGCTAGGACGACGCCAGCGCGGCCAGGCGCTCTCCGATCAGCGGCGCGAACTTGAACCCGTGGCCGCTGCATGGCGAGCCGACGACGACCGCGCCGTGCCGCTCCAGGATGAATCGTTCGTTCGCGGTGTTCGTGTAGAGGCACGTTTCGGCCTCCCACGGCCGCGGTTCGGCGCCCGGGTAGTGCCGCCCGACCCAGTCCGTGAGCAAATCCACGATGTCGGCGCTCACCGTCCCGTTCCCGTTCGGGTCGGTGGGCGGACCGGTGTGGTGGGCGCCGGCTTTTATTCCGTGGCCCGGGTCCGGCAGCGCGTAGACGAACGGTGAGCCCCGGTCGACCAGGATCGGGAGCGACATCTCGTCTTCGTGAGCGAAATACGCCACGGTCTCCCGGGTGGGGACCACGGGGACGTCGATCCTCGTTCCGGCAAGCAGCGGCCGGACCCATGCCCCGGCCGTAACCACCGCCCGGCGAACCGGAAAGGCGTCTCTTTCTGTCTGGATCACGGCCTTGTCGTGTCCCGGCGTGATCTCGAGGACGGCCGTCCCCTCGAGGATTTCCACACCTCTACGCCTACCGGCCTCGAGGAACGCCCTCACCGCCACGTCGGCAAACACGATTCCGGCGTCCTCTTGGAACAACGCTCGGCGCTCTCCCCTGAGCGTTATCGTCGGAAACCGCGCTGTCGCCTCGTCCGGTTCGATCACCTCGAGGGAAGCGCCGCACTGCTGAAGCGCATGGATGTTCGGCGTCAGATCGCCTCCGAAATCCAGACTTCCCAGAATCGTCAGCAGAGGTGCCCCGGACTCCGATTCGATCTCCCGCCACAGCGGCACCGAGTCCATCGCCATCCGGACGTACATGGCGTCTTCGTACGAAAACCGGAACACCCGCGACCGGCCATGGCTGGAGCCTCGGCGGTGCCCCATCTCGAACTGTTCAAACAGCACAACGTCCGCGCCTCTCTTCGATAGAGCCCACGCGGTTGCCGCGCCCATGACACCCGCTCCGACCACGGCGAATTCGGCGTCGCGCATGGCTAGATGACGTGCGTCTCGACCTTCACGCCGGCTGCCTCGAATCGCGCCAGCCCCAGGGAGGACACGTCGGCCGTTTTGGCTTCGCCCTCAAGGATCATCTCCGCCAGCAGCTTGCCGACGACGGGCGCGTGCTGAAAGCCGTGGCCGCTGAACCCGGTGGCCAGGAAGAGCCCTCCTGCGCCGGCAGCCTCTCCCAAGATCGGGTGCCGGTCGGGCGTCATCTCGTACAGGCCGACCCACGAGGACCGGACGCCGGCCTCTTCCACCGGGGGCAACACCCGAATCGCGGTCGGGAGGAGTTCTTCGGTGATGAACCGCTCGTCGACCACCGTGTCGAACGACGGTTGCTCGTTCGGACTGCCCATTCCCATGAGCACGCCCGGGCCCTCTCGGTGGAAGTAGAAGCTGGTGACGACGTCGACCACCAGGGTCCGCCGGTCCGGAGCGCCGGTGAATCCTGCCGTCACGACGACGTGGCGAGGAATCGGCTCGAGCGGAAGGCGGACGCCGGCGGTTGCGGCGAGCCCTCCAGCCCACGCTCCCGCCGCGTTCACCACGACCGGCGATGAAACGTCTCCGCGTGACGTCGATACGCCGGCCACCCGATCGCCGTCGAGGTGGATCCGGGACGCCTCCACACCAGTTTCGATGCGAGCGCCCGCTCGCCGGGCCAGCGTCGCGTACCCTTCGGTCAGGCCGGCCGGATCGGCGATCCCGTCCCGTGGGCCGAACGTGGCGCCGACCAGCCCGTCCGTCGAGATGCCAGGGATCAGCTCCGCTGCTTGTTTCGCGGTGAGCACGTCGACCTCCACGCCGAGAGACCGCTGCATCTCGACGGTGGCGAGGAACTGGTCCCAGACGTCTTGGGCCTTCACCAGGAACAGGTAGCCGTCCTGCGTCACGTCGAGGGGAAGCCCGTGTTCCTCGCTGAACGACGTGATCATTCGGATCGACTCGATCGACAGGAGGATGTTGATCCGGCTTCCAAACTGATGCCGGAAGCCACCCGCACACGCCCCGGTCGAGCCGGTTCCCAACCGATCGGCCCGCTCGAGGAGCAGAACCGAACCGGCCCCCGCGTCGGCCAAGTGGTAGGCGGCGCTGACGCCGACGACCCCTCCCCCGACGATGACGACATCCGCGGTTGTGTTCATGCCCGCCCCATCTTGCCCGACTGCCGCCGGCGATATGCGCGGTTCTTCATCCGATTGCCGCAGATCGACATGGAGCACCACTCCGCAGATCGGTTCTTCGACCGGTCGAAGAAGATCCACGCGCACTGCCGACACGCTTTGAGGCGGGTCCACGTCCCCTCGACGCCGGCGTCGTACGCCGCTGCCAGGATCTCCCCTGCCGCTAGGCTCGCGCCGCTCGCGGTTGGTGCAAGCCGCGGCCGGCTGGCGCCAAATTGGATCGTGAACCGCGCGCGGCGGGCGGCGTGGTCCAGGGTCGCGAGGCTGCCGTGATCCGGGGTTCCCTCCACGAGAATTGCCCGGACCGACTCTCGCAGCGCGAGCAGCGATCGATGGTCCCGCCGCGAGATGGCGGCCTCTTCCGGACGAAGCACCCCATGCCGAACCAACCACGACCGCGCTCGGGCCGGCGTGCGGAGCCGGTCTCTCGAGAGGTCCAGCTCGTGGTTGTAGGTGTTGACGAACTGCTGAACCAGTCGAAGCGGCCGGGGGGCGGGCGGTCGTCCACCCGGCTCCACCTCTTCACCAAGTCCCTTGGGAATCTCTTTCCGTCGCTTCAAGGTCCTCGTTTCCTTGCAGTTTCCTTAGTGACCAGCATAAGCTGGTCGCCGGTCACTAAGGAAGAGCCGCGGGCGCTCATTCGCTCGCCGCGCCGACGGGAAGGGACCGCGTTGCCCCGGAGATCGACCTGGCTCGTACCGATCGTCGTCGCCATCGTCGCGGCCTCGTCGTGTTCCGGAAGATCGACACCGGAACGATCAGGTGAGAGGCCATCGGCACGGGGAGCCGAGTCCCCGAGAATCAAGCGCGTAGGCGGCGTGGACATCGCCGTCCCCGCCGCAACCGTCGCGCCGGAGCTCAGGCCCTATCCGTACGTCACGCCGACTCCGAATCCCCATGAAGCCACTCCGCTGGACGGCACCTACATGAAGATCAGGACCCTGGAACAGCTCGGTGGCGTCCCGGACGCCCTGCCAATCAAGTGCCTGCGGTGCGCGCCGTTTCAGCCTCACCCTGGAGTCACCACGCTGATCCTGCATCGAGGGACGTACTACCTGGACCACCAGATGGCGAACTTCCGGACGCTCGGTCACTACATCGTCGAAGGTGACCACATCACGTTCTTCAACGACGTCAATTGCACCCTGGAACGCGGTCGCTACGCATGGGACCGCGAGGGCCACAGACTGGCGTTGCGGGAGGTTCAGGACGGCTGCTCCGGAAAATCCCGCGCCGTCGATCTGACCACGCTTCCGTGGACACGGGTCAACCCCTGCGTGTTCCGGATCCTCAAACTGTGGCCCGCGCCCCTGGAGTGCGGGTGACGTGACTCTCTCTATAGCTCGCCGAGATACGCCTCGCGCATAAGCGGGTTGTTGAGGAGGTTCTCCGCCGTGTCGGAGAGGACGATTTCGCCGGTCTGAAGCACGTAGCCGCGGTCGGCGATCGAAAGCGCCATGTTCGCGTTCTGCTCCACGACGAAGATGCTGGTGCCCTCGTCGTTGACCTGCTTGATGATGTCGAAGTTCTGCTCCACGAGGATGGGCGCGAGCCCCATCGACGGTTCGTCCATGAGGAGCACCTTTGGCTCGGCCATCAACGCGCGTCCCATCGCCACCATTTGCTGCTCTCCACCCGAGAGCGTTCCGGCTTTCTGACTGAGCCGCTCCTTCAGTCGCGGGAAGATCGTCAGGACGCGGTCCATGTCCTGGTGGATCTTGTGTCTGTCCTTTCTCAGGTAGGCGCCCAGCTCGAGGTTTTCCTTCACGGTCATCTTGGTGAACAGTCGTCGGTTCTCCGGCACCATCGTGATGCCCCTTGACACGATCTTCGTCGTGTCCAGCCCGCTGATGACTTCGCCGTCCAGGCGGATCTCTCCTTCGCTCGGAGGCACGTAACCGAGGATCGTCTTCAGCGTCGTGGTCTTGCCGCTGGCGTTTCCGCCGAGAAGGCACACTATTTCCCCGGAAAAGATCTGGACGTTTACGTTGCGGAGGACGCTCAGCATCCCGTAGTGCGTGCTGACGTTGACCAGCTCCAGGACCGGCTTTCGATCCTGTGCCGTCTCCACGGCGGTCTGCGGACGAGTCTCGGTCGCCACCTGCTCGCTCACGCCGTCGCCTCCTCCTTCCGGCCCAGGTACGCCTCGATGACGTGGGGATCGTGGGCGACGTTCTCATAGGGCCCCTCGGCGATCTTCTCCCCGTAGTCCAGGGCGATCACTCGGTCGGACACTCCTTTCACCACTCGCATGTCGTGCTCGATCACCAGGATGGCCAGACCGAGCTGGTCCCGAAGCCTCGAAATGATCTCGGTGAGCTCTCGGGTCTCCATGGGGTTCATCCCGGCAGTCGGCTCGTCCAGCAGGAGGATCTTGGGCTCGGTGGCCAGCGCCCTTGCGATTTCGAGGCGGCGCCGGTTCGCGTACGACAGCGAGCTCGCCGGCATGTCGTGCCGGTAACCCGCAAGCCGGGACCCGAAGAAGTCGAGCGCTTCCTTTGCTTTCTCCCGAATGCGTCGCTCCTCGGAGAAGACCGTGGGAAGCGCGAGGATCGTGGAAAAGATTCCGGACCTGGTTCGGCAGTGTTGGCCGACCATCGCGTTCTCCAGGACCGTCATGCTCGGGAAAAGGTGCACGGTCTGGAAGGTACGAGCGATCCCGGCACGCGTGATCTGGTTCGGCTTCAGCCCGGTGATGTTCTTCCCCTCGAACGTCACGTGCCCCCGGTCGATGTCGTAGAGCCCGGTGATGAGATTGAATGCTGTGGTCTTCCCAGCGCCGTTGGGCCCGATCATGCTGACGATCTCTCCGTCGTTGACGTCCAGATCCAGGTCCTTCACCGCGTACAGGCCACCGAAGGACTTCGTGAGTCCACGGATCTCCAGCAAGGCAGTCATCTGATGGGCGCGTCCCCCGCTTCTGCCGTCCCCGACGCCACGGGCTCGATGACGGGTTCGGGCTCCTTCGCCTCCTTCGTCCTGGCCCAGGCGTCCTGGGCCTTCTCCTCTTCGTGGAGCTCGCGCATGCGGCGGACGTTCGGCAAGAGCCCCTCGGGCTTCAGAATCATGATTGCCATGATGACGGCTCCATAGATGAGGAGCCGGAACTCCTCGAACTCGGCCAGGAGCTCGGGAATGCCAATGAGCGCCAGGCTACCGATGATCACACCGCGGATGCTTCCCATCCCTCCCAAGATGACCACGGCGAGGGCGGAAATCGAAACCAGGATTCCGAAGCTGTCGGGCTGAACCGTCCCGACCTGGATGACGAACAGGGCGCCGGAGAACGACCCGATCGCGCCGCCCATCGCGAACGCCAGCAACTTGTACTTGACGGTGCTCACGCCCATGGCCTCGGCGACCTGCTCGTCCTCGCGCATGGCCGCCCAGGCTCGTCCCGTCCGGGAGTTGAGTAGTCGAAGCGACACATAGACGGCGATCAGGAGGAGCGCCAATACGAGGTAGTAGAAGTTCTGCGGGGATCGAAAGTCGAGGCCGAAGATATTCGCGCTGGTGACGTCCCGGAGGCCCTGCGCTCCGCCGGTGAAGTCCCGAAGGGCGTTCGAGGTAACCAGGATCCGGGCGATCTCCCCGAAGCCCAACGTCACGATGGCGAGGTAGTCACCGCGCAGACGAAGGACCGGCGCGCCGATCAGCAAGCCGATGAACGCGGCAATGAGGACCACGAACGGAAGGGCGGTGTAGAAGTTCAGGTCCTGGCTGAACAGCCCTGCGGGGGACTGGGTCGCCCCGAGAGACGTGACGAGGTTCGCCCCAGAAAGAAGCGCGAGGAAATAGGCGCCCACGGCGAAGAACGCGACGTAGCCGAGGTCCAGCAGCCCCGCGAAGCCCACGACGATGTTCAGCCCGAGCCCCATGAGGACGAAGATCCCAACCCGGCCGAGGATGTTCGTCAGGACCGACCCGAGGAGATGGGGAAGGACGATCAAGACCAGAGCAGTGATGATCAAGGCAATGACGCTGAAAGCCGTTCGCTGCTCGGGCTGCTGAAGGACTCGCTGGACCTGGGGCCGCTGGAGCCTCCATAGGAATCCAGCGCCGGTGGCGACCACGAACACGAACAGCGCTCCGAGAGGAGTGAGCCCACCGAAAATCACGCTGTACAGCCATTCCGTCGCCAGCCCCAGCTCGAAGAGGAGCTGCGGAAGGACGCGCTGAAGGATGCCGACCACCACCACCGTCCACAGACCGAGGAACAGGGGACGTCGAACCCCCTCGGGAATTTCTCTGACCCCGCCGCCGATAGCGCCGAGGACCGCACCGCCCACGATCCAGATGGCGGCGGCCACGGCGAGTCCCTGATCGAACGTGAGCATCGACATCAGCGTCGGCGACAGGGAGACGAAGATGTTTCGGACGGTCTGGGGGTCAAAAACCTGCCAGAGCGCCACCGCGATAATCGTCAGCGCGCCCGCGCTGGCCCCGGCGATGACGCCGGCGATGATCCCTTGGCCCGGCCCTACTTCCTCCCGCTTTCCCCTGATCACGCGGGGACGGACGACGAGGTAGGCCGCGACGAACGGTGGAAGCGCCAGCAGAAGGCGGCTGACCGTGATTACGTTGCTGACGAGGTTTCGCGTCTGGAACTTCTCGATCATTCCGACGGCCGCGACGAAGATCAGCACGACGCCGCCGAGGAGCCCGGCGCGGAGCGCGCTCTTGGCCAGCGGAAGGCCGGAGAGCTCGGGTGGCCGTTCTTCGGCACTCGGGTGCTCGACGTCGCGGGTTGGCCGGGTGAGCTCGTTCGCCTTCACGTCAGACCTTCTCGGCCTCGCCGGTTCCGAGGATCCCTCCCGGCCGGAAGATGAGCACGAGCACGAGCACGGTGAACGCCACCACGTCGCTCAGCTGGTTCGGCGACCATTCGCGCGGAAGCAGAAGGAACGGCGCCACCGCCTCGACCAGGCCAAGGAAAACCCCACCGAGTGCCGCCCCGGCGATGCTTCCAATTCCGCCGAGGACGGCCGCGGTGAAGGCCTTGATGCCGGGGAGGAACCCCATGAACGGATCGACGCTGCCGATGAACATCGCGAACAGGACCCCCGCGATCCCCGCCATCACGCCCCCGATGGCGAAGGTCCGGACAATGGTGCCGTCCACGTTGATCCCCATCAGGCTGGCGATCTCCTTGTCCTGGGACAACGCACGCATCGACTTGCCGGTCTTCGTTCGCGCCACGAAGAGCGACAGCGCGACCATTCCGACGATTGCGGTCAAGATGATCAGCAGGGCGACCCGCCCAACCGGGACGCCGAGGATCGTCCAGTTGCCCTCGAGCCCTCCCGGCCTGGAGTAGCCCCTGGCGTTCGGGCCGAAGAACCCACGGAACGCGTTCTGGAGAAACAGCGATGCCCCGATGGCGGTGATGAGCGGGACCAGTCGCGGTGCATTCCGAAGCGGGCGATAGGCCACTCGTTCCAGTAGGACGGCGACGCCGGTGGATACGGCCATCGCCACGAAAAAGAGGATGAGAAGTCCGACCACGGGGTTCTCGTTGATGAGACCGTTCTGGACGAGGACGACGCCGACGAAGTACGAGGAGAATGCGCCGGCCATGAACACCTCGCCGTGGGCGAAGTTGATCATCCCGAGAATGCCGTAGACCAGCGAATACCCGATGGCAATGAGCGCGTAAATACTCCCGCGGGCCAGCCCGGCAACGATCAGGTCTCGCCACCCGGCCCCCGAGATGCCTTCGGCGGCGGGCAACGTGAGGGTCCGGTAGCTGCCATAGGCCACGCCCACCACGATCCCGACCGCCAGGATCCATTGAATGACCGCGCGAAGCGGGAAGCGCTGAAGGAAGCCGATTCGTCCTCCAGCAGCCTCGAGCGCGATGTCTTGCGGATTCGTGCCCACGGTTCCCGTATTCCTGCCGTTACGAATGCGCGCAAAAAGCAAACTGCGGGTGGGCTGCCATCGCCCACCCGCAGCTTACCCTCTTCAGGCTGACCCTATGATCCGCCCGCCAGTTGCTCTGCCTCTTCCAGCGAGAGCGTCTGGCTGAAGACCGGCCGCGCGTTCGTCTCTTCGCCCACGAACGGGTCGTTCGGTACCTCGTACAGGGCGATCGGGATCACGGCCCCGCAGTCACCCAGCGGGTTGCAGGTGATCGTTCCCGTCAGGCCGCGGTAGTTCCGCGTCTGGAGCAACGCGTCCTTCAGCGCCGTCCGGGGGATGAACACGTTGTCTCCTTCCCGGATGGCCGTCCGCTCGATGGCATCGAACAGGACGTTCGCGGCGTCGTACGCGTGAGCGTGGAACGACGCGGTCGGCGCGCTTCCGAACTGCTCGCGGTACTGGGGCAGGAACGTGTCCCGGTAGAACTGCTCGTCCGTGAACCCGGACAGGTCCGGGCTGGACAGGAAGGTGCCGTCGGCCGCGTTTCCGGCTACCTGGCCGTAATCCGGAGCAGCGCAGCCGTCAGACCCGATGAAGACCGCCTCCTGCAACCCGTCGACAGCGCGGCCCTGCTTGGCCAGAAGACCGCAGGCCGGGTTGAAGTCCGGGTAGTACAGGACGTCGGGGTTCGCCTGGCCGATTCTCGTGAGCAGCGGCCTGAAGTCCTTGTCCGTGCTCTGGATGGCCTCCTCGGCCACGATCTGGCCACCCTTCGCCTGGAACACCTGACGGAACACGGCGGCCAGAGCGTCGGCGTACGGGCTCTCGTCGTTGATGGTCGCCGCGGTCCTGGCGCCCGCTTCGTCGTACGCGTAGTTCGCCACGATGGCGCCCTGGATCTTGTCGTTGTGGGCGGTCCGGGCGTAGAACGGCTGGTGAGTACCCTCGGCCGTCAGGTTGGGGTTGGTGTTCGAGGGTGAGAACAGCACGATCCCCTTGTCGGACAGGATCCGGTCCGCGACGCCGAGCGCCTCACTGGAGCAACTGGTTCCGATGACCCCAACGATCTTCGGGTCCGCGGCGACCCTCGTGGCCGCGGCCTGCCCACCTTCGGCCGTGCACAGGCTGTCCTCCACGTTGAAGCTGATCGAGCGGCCGAGGAGCTGACCTTCCTGCCCGTCCAGCCGGCCGTCGAGGTTGTCGATGGCGAGCCGGACGCCGTTCGCGCTGTCCTGCCCGAGCGACGCCGTGTCGCCGGAGATGGTCAGCATGCCGCCGAGCTTGATCGGCTCGCCGGCGCCGTACTGGACGCAGCCGAACTCGTCCTCTTGGCACTGTGCTTGCGCCCCGCCTCCACCCGGGCCCGTCGGGCCCGGCTCATCGGCACACGCCGCGCCGATCAGCGTGAGGGCGCCCAGCAGGGCTACTGTCAGAAGCGATTTTCGCCTCGTCACTCGATCCCTCCTCTCCTTGAGGACAATGTCTCTTTCACGTTTGGCGGGCGGCGAGCCCAGCCTCAGCAGGCCCTCCGAGTCCGCTACCAGCCATGATTTACCACATTGAGCCCTCATTTCGAAAATCGGCCACTGTGGCTGTTTCTGGCTGTTTATACGGAAAGTGGGCCGAACGTGGTTGTGGCGGCATTGTGGCAATGCGGACTCGTCGCTCGCAGCGCGAGTTTGCACCCGCGGCGAGGACCGACGTAGCGTAGCCCGGCAATCGCGCGCCGATGAACGTCTCGACGATTCACTCGTTTCGGTCACACCCTTCGGCCCTGTATGAGATTCGCCAGTTCATCCGGCAACTCGCCGAACAGGCGTCTTTCCCCGAACAGTCGACGAACGACCTGCTGGTGGCGGTCTCGGAGGCCTGCGCCAACTCGATGCTTCACACGAACAGCCGGGAAATCAAGGTCAGCTGGACCCTGACCGCCGGGTGCGTCGAGGTCAAGGTCCGGGACGAGGGGATCTTCAAGAAGCGGGTCCGTATACCTGAGCTGGAGGGCCAGGGAGCCAACGGCATTCCTCTGATGACGGCACTGGTCGACGAGTTCGCTCTGAAGGAGGGGACAGAACAGAGCCCGGGTACGTTGATCCGCCTGGTGAAGTGCCCCCCTTCGTAGCGGCCCGCGAGCGCCAGGTGGTCAGACGCCCGCCGCGGCGGGAGCTTTGACGTCGGAGCCTTCGCTCGTCGAAACGAGCCGAACCGCCTCCGGCCCCAACAGCGACCGAAGCTCCCAGAGCAACGCCGCGGAACCGTCCACGCGGTAGTCCTGCCCGAGCTTGAGCCTGGTCGTCTCACCATCCGCCACGAGCTGCACGATGACGGGAAGGTCGCCCGGGTGGGTGCCGAGGACCTCTTTTAGCTTGGTGATGAGCCCGTTGCCGCACGACGAGGTGGGGACGTCGATGACAAGCGGGTCCGAAGAGGTGTTGTGCCCGAAACGGTTCGGCTCGGAGTGTGACGCCGTGCGGAGCTCGGGCTCCCCGATCTCCAGTGCAACGAGCTGAAGTTCGCGCCCCCTGAAGTCGGCCCTTCCTCTCACCCGGACGATCGCGTCGGGTTCGATCAGCGGGGCAGCCTTGTCGAAGACCGAGGGGAACGCCACAATCAGAACACCTCCGGTCAGGTCTTCCAGGCGAAACACTGCGTACGGTTCGCCCCGCCTGGTGAAGCGCCGGCCAACCGCCCCGATGATCCCCGCGACGGCAACGACGTCACCATCCCCGAGCGACGGGACCTCGGAGATTTCCATGTCGGTTTGGGCGGCCAGCTGATCACGGATGCCGAGCAGCGGATGGTCGGTGACGTACTGTCCCAGCATCTCCTTCTCCACCCTGAGAAGGGTCTTCCGGTCGAACTCCTCGCCCTGGAGCACGGACTCGTCGATGTCGTGGGCGGCCTGCTGTCCCCCACCGAACAGCGAGTACTGCCCGGCTGCCTCGGCGCGTCGTTCCGCGATGACCGGCTCGGAGACCTTCGCGTAGTTGTCGAAGAGGGCGCGTCGCCGGTAGCCCAGTGAATCGAAGGCGCCGGCCAGGATCAGGCTCTCCAGGCTCTTCTTGTTGAGGACCCCGGGGTCGACCTTCCGGCAGAAATTCGTGAACGAGTCGAACGAGCCCTTGTCCGTCCTCGCCTCGAGAATTTGGTGGACGGCCCCTTCCCCGACGTTTCGGACGGCCGCCAGGCCATACCGGATGTCGCCGTTCGTGGGCGTGAAGTACAGCTCGGACTCGTTGACGTCGGGAGGGAGCACCCGAACGCCCATGAGGCGGGCGGCGTTCAGGTAGAAGGGCTTCTTGTCCTTGTCGTCGCGAACGCTGGTAAGGAGTGCCGACATGTACTCCACCGGGTGGTGGGCCTTCAGGAAGGCGGTCTGGTACGCGACGTAGGCGTACGCGCACGCGTGTGACGCGTTGAAGCCGTAGTCGGCGAACGGGACGATCAGGTCGAAGATCTCTTCGGCCAGCCGCTTCTCATAGCCGCGCTCGGTTGCGCCCTTGACGAACTTCTCTCTGTGCGGGATGAGGATCTCGCGGATCTTCTTCCCCATGGCCTTGCGGAGCAGGTCGGCCTCTCCCATGGAGTAGCCAGCGAGCGTCGCGGCGATCTGCATGACCTGCTCCTGGTACACGATGATGCCGTAGGTGCTTTCCAGGATCGGCGCCAGGTCGGCGTGCGGATACACAACGGGCTTCCGGCCGTGCTTCCGCTCGGCGTACTCGATGTGCTGGCCCATGCTGAGCAGACCCGGCCGGTAGAGCGCCACCAGCGCCATCAGGTCCTCGAATCGGTCGGGTTGCAGCAGCTGGATGAGCTGCCGCATCCCCGGGCTCTCCAGCTGAAAGACGCCGTTCGTGTCCCCGCGGCGAAGCATCTCGTAGGACGCTGCATCGTCCAGGGGCACTGCGTCGATGTCCAGCGTCACGCCCTTTCTTCGCAGGATGTCCACGGTGTCCTGGATCACCGAAAGGTTGCGAAGCCCGAGGAAGTCCATCTTCAGAAGGCCGAGCTTCTCGACTCCGTGCATGTCGAACTGCGTGACGATCCGTCGAGAGTCGTCTCGCGAGTCCTTGGAGAGCTTCAGCGGGAGGTAGTTGACGAGTGGAGCGTCGCCGATGACCACGCCGGCGGCATGGACGGAGTCTTCGCGGCGGAGACCTTCGAGCGCTCGCGCCGTGTCGATGACCTCTCGGGCTTCGGGCTCCCGTTGATACGCCTCCTTGAGCTCCGGCGACCGTTCAAGCGCGCTCTCGATGGAGTGGTCCCGTCCCAGGATCGCCGGCGGATACAGTTTGCAGAGCCGGTCGCCGAACGCGGCGGGGAAACCGAGAACGCGCGCAGCGTCCCTGATCCCCTGCTTCCCCTTGATCGTCTGGAACGTGATGATCTGCGCTACCTGGTCGGCGCCGTACTTTCGGGCGACGTACCGGATGACTTCGTCCCGCCGGCGCTCGTCGAAGTCCATGTCGATGTCCGGCATCTGCTTTCGTTCGGGGTTCAGGAACCGCTCGAAGATCAGCCCGTACTGGAGCGGGTCGAGGTCGGTGATGCGGAGGCAATACGAGACGACCGACCCCGCGGCGGATCCCCTCCCCGGCCCGACGCGGATGCCGTGCTCCCGGGCGAACCGGATCAGGTCCCACACGATGAGGAAATAGCCGGAGAACCCCATGGAGGAGATCACACGAAGCTCGGTTTCGATCCGGTCGCGCAATTCGGGGGTGATCTGGCCATATCGGGCCGCGGCGCCGGCGAACACGAGGTCCCGGAGGTATTGGTCGAGCGTCTTTCCGTCGGGCGGGTCGAACCTGGGGAGGTGGAGATCGCCGAACGACAGCTCCAGTTCGCAGCTTTCCGCAATGGTGAGCGTGGCGTCACAGGCTTCGGAGTTCCCCTGGAAGATATTCCGCATCTCCTCGGCGGACTTCAGGTAGAAGTCGTCGGTATCGAACTTGAGCCGGTTCGTGTCCGACTGCACCTTTTGCTGCTGGATGCAGAGGAGGACGTCATGGGGACGGGCATGGTCCTTCTCGGTGTAGTGAATGTCGTTCGTGGCCACGAGCGGGACGCCGACGGTTCGGGAGAGCTCGACCAGGTGGGAGTTCAGCGTTCGCTGTTCGGTGAGACCGTGGTCCTGCATCTCGAGGTAAAAAGCGTCGGGCCCGAAGATGTCGCGATAGGTGCCGACGATATCGGCGGCCTTTGCGTGGTTCCCAGAAAGCGTCAGCCGGGCCGTCTCCGAGGCGAGGCACCCGGATAGACCGATCAGTCCTGCCGAGCGCTCAGCGAGAAGCTCCTTGTCGATTCGGGGACGGTGATAGAAGCCCTCCAGGTGGGCGTCGGTCACCAGCCGCAACAGATTTCGATAGCCCTGGTCGTTTCGGGCGAGGATCGTGAGATGGCGGTAGTTCTCGTCGTTCTCACCTGGGTTTCGGTCGAACCGTGACCGCGGCGCCACGTACGCCTCCACTCCGATGAGCGGCTTGATTCCATGGCGCTTGGCGGCCTCGTAGAAATCGAGGACGCCGAACATGGAGCCGTGGTCGGTGAGGGCAACGGCCGGCATTCCAAGCGCCGCGGCCTTGGAACAGAGGTCGTCGACGCGGGACGCCCCGTCCAGCAGCGAGAACTCGCTGTGCGTGTGCAGGTGAACGAAGCTTTGCCGCCCCATGTGCCCCAGACTAGGAGTCCCCAATGACCCGAGCGCTCACATGCCGCTCGTCTCTTGTGGACAACCTGTGGATTACTTACACGCTTGTAATTCTGTCCCGGCTGAGCGTACACTCCGGCGGATGGCCGAAGCAAGGGGGTCGACCGGAATTTCGTCGGAACGGATGCGCCTTTCGTACTCCAGCATCTCGACGTACGAGACGTGCCCCGCCAAATACAGGTTTCAGTACGAAACCCGCCTCCCCACTTCCAGCTCCCCGGCTTTGGCGTTCGGCGAGACGCTGCACCGAGCGCTGTACCGCTTCCACGACCGGCCGGTGCCGGTGGCTCCCTCACTTCCCGAGCTGTACGAGATGCTCGACGGCGAGTGGGTCAGCGAGGGCTACCGGGACGATTCCGAGGAGCGGTTGTACCGAGATCACGCCCGGCAGGTCCTTGGCGAGTATCACCGGAGGAACGCCGATTCGTTCCGGATCCCGGCGGCGCTTGAGTTTCGGTTCACGGTGGAGGTCGAGGGCGTCGAGCTCTCCGGGATGATCGACCGGATGGACCGCCTCCCGGGCGGCGGTTACGAGATCATCGACTACAAGACGAACCGGCGCCTGCCACCGAAGTCGACCGTGGACCGCGATCTCCAGCTCTCGCTCTACTTCCTGGCGGCGAAGGAGATCTGGGGCATCGAACCGGAACGCCTCACCCTCTACTTCCTGCTTCCGGGTGAACGCATGAGCACCAGCCGGACGTCGGCGGACGCGAGCGAACTGCGGCGGCGAATCGGGACGGTGGCGGAGCGTATCGCCGCCGGGATGTTCGAGCCTCGGCAGAACCCGCTGTGCGACTGGTGCGATTTCCAACGTGTCTGTCCGGTATTTCGCCATAGGTACGAGAAGGAGCATGGCGATCCCGCCCCGAAGATGACCGAGCTTCTGGACGAGTGGATTCGCTTGAAGCGGGAGGACTGGGAGCGGTACCGGCGGCTCGAGGAGCTAAAGGGTTTGATCAATGCGTTCTGTGAGGAGCACGGCTACCGCCGGCTGTACGGGTCGGACGGCGCGGCGGTCGATCGGCGGCCGCAGCACATCACCGCGGCGGACCCCGCGCGCGTTCGCGAGATCCTCGAGCCCCTTGGGCTGTGGGACCGAGTGATCAGCGTCGACTCGAAGAAGCTATCCGAGCTGATCGAGGGCCGAATCCTGCCCCCCAACGTCGAGAACGACCTGCTCGCGTCGCGCGAAGAGGTTCGCACGCAGTACGCCCTGTACCTGAGGGATCCCGCCAGAGCGCGTCGGTAGCACGGAGCTACGGCAGGCTCGGCGTTTCCATGTCAGACCCCCCTCTTACAATGCGAACATGTGTTCGGGAGGCAAAGCGGCCTGGAGACTCGAGTCCTATCCGGACGACCCAGCGGGGGTCTCCGA